>NZ_JBPKBJ010000060.1:0-19692 GCF_051390655.1 Acinetobacter sp. P1(2025) | reverse complement strand
CCGTTGACGTAAAGCCTGATTGTACTCAGACCAGTTCGTTGTTTTGTATCGGCTTTTTGATTCTGTATTCATCTAACATGTATGGGGATGAAATTTATTTATGCAACAAAGCCTTGCATACCAGCCATAGCTGAGATGAAAAATAAAGTATTCAATTAATATTAAAAATACAGTCACCAAAATCCAAAGCCATATAGGAATGTGTTTAATAACCTCAATAGATGTTTGAATAGGTGCAATAAAAAATAATGCAATCGCGACGAGGATTGTACTGATAATTAAGTTACTCGCAATTGATCCTAAGATTAGATGCTCACGTTCTTGAGGATTAGGGAATCTTTGTTCGCGTTTTACAAAGATCCATGATGTAAAGAATCCTGCCGCAATTAATGTCGGCACAGTAGTAGAACTTGATAGATCTATAAAGTAGGCCAATAATCCAAAAATAAGTAGCGTGAGTGTATAAATACCTGTAAATATCCATAGATAATATTTCATTATGATTTGATTTTGGGTCTATAAGTAATTCAAATCTATATGTTAATTTTATTTTTTAAATAACTTGAACGTGAATTATAAATAATAAGTAATTAAAACCACAGCTTTTACTGTGGTTTTAATAAGTTGATATGTATTTAGTAAGGCTTTAATAGCCAAATCTTTTCTTCAGCATCAACCTTTCCTTTGAGTAATTCTGTTTGACTATCAAGTAATTGCAGTTGGTACTGCTTGGAATAATAGTCTTTAAGCTGTTGAGGGGAAATAGAGAAAGGAGGACCCGCCATCACGCTTTGATCATATTCAAAACTAATGAGTAATTGAGTTGCCTGATTGCTAATTTGCATCAAATGTTGTGCATAATCGGTTCGCATTTCTTCAGGTAAAGCGACTAAAGCAGCTCGATCATAAATCGCATCAATTTTACCAATATTGCTTGAAGTCAATTCAAAAAAATCACCAACAAATAGATCAATTTGCGGATGATGATAATGAGTTAATTTCTCTAGTTTTCTTTCAGTAAATGGAATAGCAAGTTCGGCCATTAATTCTTCGATTGCAATCGGACTAAGATCAATTCCAATCAGATGATAACCTTGTGCTAACAACCAATGGATATCTAAGCTTTTCCCACACAATGGAAGGAAAATACGATTGTTTTTCTCTAGATTTAAGGAGTCAATATATTTAACTAATAGTGAATGTGGTTGATTGAGATGAAACCCAATTTCATTTTTTTGCCATTTGTCATGCCAAAATTCATGTTTCATAATTTGTCTCAGATAAAAATAATTGAAAATAAGTCTCAGTGTTTATCTTTATGATTTTTTTGGAACCTTCTTGCAATAATCCAAATGATATACAGTAAAGCCAGAGCTAAAATAATATAACCGACACGTTGCATAATCAGCGTCATCAAAGCTTGATTTTCGCTAAAGTGATAACCTAAGTAGGCTAAAAAAGTAGTCCATATAATCGTTCCTAAGGCACTGTAGGTCATAAATTTACCAAAAGGCATTTTACTCATACCCGCGGGAATACTTATGAGAGAGCGTACAGCTGGAATCATACGACCAAAGAAAACAATCTTATGTCCATGTTTGTTAAACCAAGTTAATGCTTTTTCAAGATCACTTACCTTTATTCTTAGAAATTTTCCATAATGCTCAATAAAGATGAATAATCGTTGCTCAGGAATTTTTCGACCAATCCAATATAGCACCATCGCAGCAAGTAAAGATCCTGTACTGCCCGCTATAATGACACCAATTAAAGTCAAATCACCTTTAGAGGCTGTATAACCAGCAGAGGGCATAATAATTTCAGATGGTATCGGTGGAAAAATATTGTCTAAAAACATTAAGAATGCAATACCCAAATATCCCAGCTTTTCCATCACAGATAAGACCCAGTCTTCTAGTCCCATAGTACCTTGCTACGTATTTTGATTGATTAGAGGATAGTGATGCTTTCTTAAGCACACAATAGATGAATGGTTATTATTTTCTCGCATAAAAAAGCCGTAGAAAACTACGGCTTTTGAGCATAACAATAAATTATAGGCGTTTGCGTTTTGCTGCTGCAATTTGTGATTGGCGCATGCGGAAACCTTCTTTTTGTTTTTCTGTAGTTTTATCAATACAGAAAACACAAGAAACTCCATGTTCATAGCTAGGTAATTCAGCTTCTTCTTTAGTAAGAGGCCAACCACATGCATGACATTTAATATTTTCGCCTTCTTCAACACCATGTGTTACTGCTGTGCGGCCATCAAATACGAAACATTCGCCTTCCCATAAACTTTCTTCTGCTGGGGTTTCTTCAAGATATTTAAGAATACCGCCTTTAAGGTGATATACCTCATTAAATCCTTCTTGTAAAAGTAATGATGTTGATTTTTCACAACGAATACCACCTGTACAGAACATGGCGATTTTCTTATCTTTGTGTTGTTCTAAGTTTTGCTTTACGTATTCAGGGAACTCACGGAAAGTTTCAGTTTTAGGATCAATTGCACCCTTAAACGTGCCTGCTTTATATTCATAGTCATTACGTGTGTCGATTAGAATTACATCATCACGGCTAATTAACTCATTCCACTCTTTAGGGTCGAGGTAATGACCTACTAGATCACGGGGTTTAACTTCTACACCTAAAGTTACGATCTCTTTTTTGAGTTTAATTTTCATTTTGCGGAATGGTTTATCAGAGCTAAAAGACTCTTTATATTCCATTTCGTTGAAACCTTCGTTCAGCAAAAATTGATGTACAGTGTCAATTGCTGTGCGATCACCAGCGACAGTACCGTTGATTCCTTCTGGTGCAACAATCAGAGTTCCACATAAATTGATGCTATTCACTAGTGTTAAAAGACGCTGTTGCAGATCCGCTGCATCTGAAACTTCTTTAAATTGATATAGTGCCGCAACAACCCAATTATTGGTCGCTTGCTGTTCTACAGGTGCAAGCTGTTCTACAGTAGCGTTCATGGATAACTCCAAATGTATTAAGATAGGAAAATCAAGGCGCGTATTTTAGCGTGAAATTTGAAAATAAGCGAGAAAACCATAGAATTGATATGGTTTTAGAGGAATGTGTTTTGAGTAATGATCGTCGAATCCCATCATTGACCCCATGTGCAGGGCGTTGTTCAACGGTATTTGGTGATTTGGTGTGCCGAGGATGTCGCCGTTTTAATCATGAAGTAATTCATTGGAATACATATACACCAGAACAGCGACTTACAGTTTGGCAACGTTTAGATGCACAACTTGATCAAATTCTTGTGCCTTTGTTACCTCATGCAAATATGCAACAGGTAGAGGATTTTATTCATAATAAGCGGATTCGAGTATTAGATACGGCAACGAAAGGTCGCAAGCTTTATCATGCATTAAAGATATGCGAAAAAAATAAGTACTTAGCTCAGGAAAGTGGTCTTGGTATTGTGGATGCGCAAGTGAAGCCTGTATGGGATGAATTCGAGAGAAGAGTATTGGCTTTAGCGAAAGCGAGTTATGAACTTGCTTGGCTTCGTGCGGATGGGATTAGTTCGAATTTGTTACGGACATTAGAAGAAGATGAAATCTAAGCTCTTTTGTGGTTGATATTGTAAATAATAACTTCTGCGATCAATAAATTAATCGTCCAGCCTAGCCATGCTTCTAGTTGATATATATGGATTGGTGTTAGCCACTCAACGTAAGGTTGTAGTTCGTATAACACGAGTTTCCACGTTCTTAAACTCAAGGCAGATAAAGCTAAAGCAAAACTTCTTATCATCCAGTCACGATGTCGAAACCATTGTTTCTTAATTGCAAAATATAGCGCAATTAACGTGCTGACTCCCCAAAGGAGTCCTAGTAAAATAAAACACAATTGGGTACTGAAGCCGCCATTAGCATACACTGCCAATATCAAACCGCTCGGTAGTGCAAAACCTAGAGTCGAAACAATATAAATCCAACCTGCATAACGATGAACAAGACTAAATTTTTTACGAATATATTGTGAAAATTGAGTAAAGCCAGCTAAAAGAACAAAACTGCTCGTTAAGACATGAATTTGGAAGGCGATGCGCCAAGGCTGAGTCAGGACAACATCTTGCTTTAGAACTAAAAAATTAGATTGATTTGACCAAGGAAAATATTGAATACAAATTTCTACCATCAATATAAATAAGTAAAAGAAAATGAATGTGGTTATAAGTCGAGTAAGGGGATTTAGAATTTTCCACATATCATTGATCGCTGTTATCATGATTGACTAAGAATAAATGCAATAACTTTATATTTGATGAGCATAGAAATATGAATAAATTAGTTAAGTTTTTAACTTTTACAGCTGCTTTAACATGTTGTACCTTGAGTTTTGCCCAAACTCCACAGCTCGCCTTATCTTGGACAGGATTGTATAACGATGAACAAAAAATTTCTTTGTTCTTTCAACAGAAAGGAGATCAACTCACAGGGTATAGTTTGTTAAATGGAAAGCAAATTAAATTTAAGGGAAGTCTTCAAAAAAGTGGCTCAGTTTATAAGGTAACTTTGAATGAATTAGGACAAGGTGCTACCTTTGGTCAGTTCATTTTAGATTATAAAAATAATGCTACAGAGATCGATGCACAATGGTTACCCAGTAGCAAAACAGTTAAACCAAAGTTTTTTAACTTGAAAGCACAGCAGTGTAAATATGCAAAAGATGAAGGTAACTATCCGGAAGCATCGCGTAAATTATTAAAAGATGCAGATCTACAAGTTGCTTTAGGTGAGTTGCAATATATGCGTAATGAAATCTATGCACGCCATGGGTATGCATTCCAGAATAAAAGTTGGGCTGCTACATTTGCTGATTATGATTGGTACATGCCGTGTTTTACCAATGTGGATTCACGTCTAACTAAAATTGAAAAAGAGAATGTGAAGCGTATCAAAATGGTAGAACCTTATGCGAAAGACGTAGAGTGGGGACGTTAATTTATTTTATAAATTAAGTATCTAATAAAAAAAGCTGCCATCAGGCAGCTTTTTTAACATTAAGATTCTGTTGAAAATTAACGTTTGATATCGCGTTGAGTCGAGCCAGTATAAAGCTGACGCGGACGACCGATTTTGTAAGGACCGCTGTGCATTTCTAACCAGTGGCTGATCCAACCAACAGTACGTGCAAGAGCGAAAATTACAGTAAACATTTCTGTTGGGATACCAATCGCTTTTAAGATGATACCTGAGTAGAAGTCTACGTTCGGGTAAAGCTTACGCTCTACGAAGTACGGGTCGTTCAATGCAATACGCTCAAGTTCCATAGCAAGTTGCAATTGTGGATCGTTGATGCCTAATGCTTCAAGAACTTCGTCACAAGTTTGCTTCATTACTTTCGCGCGAGGGTCAAAGTTTTTATAAACGCGGTGACCGAAGCCCATAAGCTTCACTTCTTTACGTTTTACTTTTTCCATGAATTCAGCAACGTTTTCAACGCTACCAATTTCATCTAACATTTTAAGTACAGCTTCGTTAGCACCACCGTGAGCAGGTCCCCAAAGTGCAGAGATACCAGCAGAGATACATGCATAAGGGTTTGCACCAGTAGAACCAGCAAGACGAACTGTAGAAGTCGATGCATTTTGTTCGTGGTCAGCATGAAGCGTGAAAATACGGTCCATTGCGCGTGCAAGAACTGGATTTACTTTGTAGTCACGATCAGCAGGCGTAGCAAACATCATGTGTAAGAAGTTTTCTGCGTAGCTTAAATCATTACGAGGGTAAATGAATGGTTGACCTACAGTGTACTTGTAGCTCCACGCTGCAAGCGTAGGGATTTTCGCGATTAAACGAATTGCAGTGATTTCACGGTGGTTAACATCTTCGATGTCTAAACCGTTGTGATAGAACGCAGATAAAGCACCAACTACACCAACCATGATCGCCATAGGGTGAGCATCACGACGGAAACCATTGAAGAAACGGCTTACTTGGTCGTGAACCATAGTGTGGTTACGTACTTTTGCGTCAAATTCAGTTTTTTGTTCAGCATTTGGAAGCTCGCCATTTAATAATAAATAACAAGTTTCTAAGTAGTCTGCTTGAGTCGCTAATTGATCAATTGGATAACCACGGTGTAATAAAACACCTTTGTCACCGTCAATGAATGTGATCTTAGATTCGCAAGCCGCTGTCGCCATAAAACCAGGATCGAAAGTAAAGTGACCTGATGCTAATACATCTTTAACGTCAATTACATCTGGGCCCAATGTGCCGCTGTAAATTGGTAATTCAATTTCTTTGCCATCAAGCTGTAATACGGCTTTTTTGCCAGTTGCTGCAGACATTCAATAGATCTCCTGTCCTGGTGAATGATTATCTGACTCGAAATCCTAATCTTGTCATGTGCGAATCAGACGGTGTCAAAATTTGCTATAAGATTAGTGGCTACTAAAATTTTGTCAATTATACTTAGGGATAAAAAATGACGTTATCACAGTCAATTAGTCATTCAGTATCAACGGGAAAATTGAGTAAAATCACAGCACCGGTCGAGTATAATATGTCAAATCATGTTTTAGGTGCAGAAAAAAAATGAAGCATCAGTACAATTGTAAGTAAATTTTTAACACTTTTTGATTTATAGATTCCTAAAATATTTTGAAATAAAATGCCAAAACCCTATATTTCTCATGCCTTAGATTTAAATTATCATTAAAAAAAATGTTGATTGAAAAATAAAGGAATTTTTATTTGTTCTATTATGGTGCGATCAACTGATTAAAAAATGACTAATTTTTAACTAAAATCATCTTTGCTTGATAGATTATTGCTTAGTTATATTTAATATTAAAATGAGGGGTATTATTTCTGAGTATATAAATAATCGATCCAAATATATGACTTTAGTATGATGCTTTAATAATTTCTTAATGATTTTGAAGGAATATATTCGAAATTTAAAAATAAAAATAATAAATTGTATTTGGTTTAATCTTTTTAAAAATCAATACTATATGTATTTTTTTTGTGGATGGGTAATTGATTTTTCTTACTTATTCTTGTGAATGATTCTTATTTAAGGCTTTTTTCGACTAAAGAGAAAGCTGATTGTTTGTATTTTGATATTTCACGTTTTATAATTCGTTGTCGTTATATAGGTTAGGCATGTGCTGTGCTTGCCTGACAATGCCAGCTTTCCTTTGAATTAATTCAAACAAACTCCAGTTGGAGTTTCTACCTACAGGATGCCCGCTGTGAAAAGCAACAGACCTGTCAATTTGTCCATGGGTCAGGTGTTAGCGGTAAATTTACGCTCACCCGTGGCTATTGCATCAATTCTACACCGTCTATCTGGTGTAATCGTTTTCTTATTAGTCGCTGTTCTTTTGTGGATTTTGGATAAATCTCTATCTTCACCAGAAGGATTTGACTACGTAAAAAATGTCGTTTTCGGAAATATCTTAGTACGTTTCATCGTATGGGTATTTGTAGCAGGCTTAATCTTCCATTTTATTGCAGGTATTAAACATCTACTTGCTGACCTTGGTTTTGCTGAGGAATTACAAAGTGGTCGTATTGCAGCTACAGTTTCGTTGATCTTATCTGTGATCGGTATTGTCGCAGCTTTTGTATGGATTATGTTCTAATGAAAAGTGCTACAGGTTTAACGGGTTCAGGTTCTCGCGATTGGTATATCCAACGTGTATCAGCTGTGGTTTTAGCTGCTTATACTGTCGTTATGTTTGGCTGGATCCTATGCAATAGTGGATTCGGTTATGAGCAATGGGCTGGCTTTATGCTCACGCTTCCAATGAAAATTTTCTCATTGTTAGCTGTGTTATCGCTTGTTGCGCACGCTTGGATTGGTATGTGGCAAGTCTTTACAGATTATGTAACGACACGTCAAATGGGTCCTTCGGCTTCAGGTTTACGCCTTGTGTTAACTTCTGCTGTCATTATTTCAGTGTTCGTATACGCAATCTGGGGTATCCAGATTTTCTGGGCAAATTGATAGGAAGAGATCATGGCAACTACCTCTAAAGAAAATTATTCAAATATTCAAACCCTATCATTCGATTCAGTTATCGTTGGTGGTGGTGGTTCTGGTATGCGTGCTGCTTACCAACTTGCTCAAGCAGGTTTGAAAGTTGCTGTATTAACCAAAGTATTCCCAACACGTTCGCATACAGTTGCTGCTCAAGGTGGTATTGGTGCATCGTTAGGAAATATGCAAGAAGATAACTGGCATTATCATTTCTACGACACAGTAAAAGGTTCTGACTGGTTAGGCGACCAAGATGCGATTGAGTTTATGACTCGTGAAGCACCGAAAGTTGTTTATGAGTTAGAGCATTTAGGTATGCCGTTTGACCGTAACGAAGATGGTACGATTTATCAGCGTCCATTTGGTGGTCACTCTGCAAACTACGGTGAAAAAGCAGTTCCACGTGCTTGTGCTGCAGCTGACCGTACTGGTCATGCACTACTACACACGTTGTATCAAAGCAACGTAAAAATGGGTACTCAATTCTTTGTTGAATGGATTGCATTAGATCTAATTCGTAACGAAGAAGGTGATGTACTTGGTGTAACTGCAATTGATCAAGAAACAGGTAACATCGCAGTATTCCAAGCAAAAGCAACATTATTTGCTACAGGTGGTGCTGGCCGTGTTTACCGTGCATCTACCAATGCCTACATCAATACTGGTGATGGTTTGGGTATGGCTGCTCGTGCAGGTATTCCATTACAAGATATGGAATTCTGGCAATTCCACCCAACGGGTGTTGCGGGCGCTGGTGTATTGTTAACTGAAGGTTGTCGTGGTGAGGGTGGTATCCTTCGCAACAAAGACGGCGAACCATTCATGGAACGTTATGCACCGACTTTAAAAGACTTGGCTCCACGTGATTTCGTATCTCGTTCTATGGACCAAGAAATTAAAGAAGGTCGTGGTTGTGGTCCAAAAGGTGATTATATCCTATTAGATATGACACACTTGGGTGCTGATACAATCATGAAGCGTTTACCATCAGTATTTGAGATTGGTAAGAAATTCGCGAACGTTGACTGTACTAAAGAGCCAATTCCTGTAGTACCAACGATCCATTATCAAATGGGTGGTATTCCAACGAATATCCATGGTCAAGTTGTTGTACCTCATGGTGTTGAAGAGGGTGAATTCTCTGCTCATTATGATAAAGATACAAAACAATATACATATAAAGGCACACGTGATTATGTGAAACCAGTTAAAGGTTTCTATGCAATCGGTGAGTGCTCATGTGTATCTGTTCATGGTGCAAACCGTTTAGGTACTAACTCGTTGCTTGACCTTGTTGTATTTGGTAAAGCTGCTGGTGAACACATTATTGATTATGTGACTAAACACCATGGTGATGATTATGCTCCATTACCAAACGATGTGTTAGAAAGCACATTGGCACGTGTACGTAAGTTGGATGAATCTACATCTGGCGAAAATGCGCAAGAAGTTGCTGATGTAATTCGTGACATCGTTCAAGATCATGCTGGTGTATTCCGTACACAAGCATTACTTGATAAAGGTGTTAAAGAAATTCTTGCGATTGAATCACGTGTTCGTAACATTCATTTGAAAGACAAATCTAAAGTATTCAATACTGCACGTATTGAAGCATTAGAAGTTGAAAACTTGTATGAAGTTGCTAAAGCAACCTTGATTTCTGCTGCTGCACGTAAAGAATGTCGTGGTGCGCATACCGTTGTTGATTATGAATTGGCTCCAGATCATCCGACTTACTCTTATGGTCGTCGTGATGATGAGTGGATGAAACATACGTTATGGTATTCTTCGGACAATCGTCTTGAATATAAACCAGTACGTTTCAATCCATTAACGGTTGAAGCTATTGAACCTAAACCACGTACATTCTAATCGGGAGAACAAAGATGAGTAGAGGTACTCGTACATTCGAAATCTACCGCTATGATCCTGATAAGGATAAAGCGCCATACATGCAAACTTTTAAGTTGGAGTTAACTGACAAGCACCGTATGTTGCTTGATGCGTTACTTGCATTAAAAGTTCAGGATGAAACATTAACATTCCGCCGTTCTTGCCGTGAAGGTATTTGTGGTTCTGATGGTGTGAACATTAATGGTAAAAATGGTTTGGCATGTTTGTGGAACTTGAATGACTTGCCTGAAAAAATTGTAATTCGTCCTTTACCTGGTTTACCAGTTGTAAAAGACTTGGTTGTAGATATGAATCAATTCTACGATCAATACAATAAAATTCAGCCATTCTTGATCAACAATCAGCCAGCTCCTGCGAAAGAGCGTTTGCAATCTCAAGCAGATCGTGAACATCTTGATGGTTTGTATGAATGTATTCTATGTGCATGTTGTTCAACTTCATGCCCATCGTTCTGGTGGAACCCTGACAAGTTCTTGGGACCATCTGCACTGTTAAATGCTTATCGTTTTATTATCGATTCGCGTGATACGGCTACTCAAGAGCGTTTGGCACGTTTGGATGACCCATTCTCATTATTCCGTTGTAAAGGAATCATGAACTGTGTGTCTGTATGTCCAAAAGGGTTAAACCCAACTAAGGCAATTGGCCACATTCGTAATATGCTATTGGATCAAGCTGGTTAATTCGGTTTTCCTGTAGAAGAAACGGAAGTTTTGAAAAAAGCTTCCGTTTTTTTATTTGCGTCATAAAAGTATGTTTTGTGCTACAAGGATGCTGGTCTGCTTATTACTTATGTAGATAAAAAGAATTAGAAAAGTTGATCAATTGCTTTGCGTTGATTCGTTTTTGAGCACTGTGCTTAGAGTTTGTGCGAGATTTGTAGAAAATCTTTAACTTTGGTCGATAAGAGTGCAACTTTTTTTGAAAGGGCGCTATATTAGATTATAATTTGATGTGTGTATTTCGCTGATTTATGGATGGTATGTGTCAAAAAAATCAATCCAAGCTTGATAACATGTTAGGATTTCTGCCAACGACTGAAAGCAAAAAATTAGGATATTCCTTAAGTTATACAGGAGATATTCACAAAAGATTTATGCAGATTATTCAGTCAAAGTCAATTTAGAAAAGTTAAAAATTTAGTTAATTTTTCTAAAATGATTTGCAAAAAATTGCTCGATGTCGTCGAGTATAAGAATGAGTTGCGCGCCTTGTTTATGGGTGCGTGACTGATTTGTTACATCAAAAGGAATACTCCTGATGTGTAGTGATAATGTCCTAAGGTTGGATGATCTTGGGTAGTAGTGTCTTGTTACCAATTCGATACTATGAATCATGGGTCTGCTTAAAAGGCAGCCTGTATTATTTTTTGCAATAGGAAATGGGTCCAAAAATGCAAGAAGTTGCTGACGCACTGCGTCTTGACACTGAACTTTCCGCTGATAGTGCAGCGTATATTGAAGAGCTTTACGAACAGTATCTAACATCTCCAACCTCAGTGTCAGAGGATTGGCGTGAATATTTCGACAAATATCCTAAAGGGGATCAACCACACGGTAGTGTGCGTGAACAATTCCTGCTTTTGGGTCGTAATTCAAGCCGAATTCAACCTGTAGTTCAAAGTGCTGTGAGCACAGAGCATGAGCGTCGTCAAATTGGTGTACTACAACTCATTGCTGCTTATCGTAACCGTGGTCATCAAAAAGCTAAACTCGATCCATTAGGTCTTGCGAAACGTGAAGACGTTCCTGACCTCGATTTATCTGCACATGGTTTAACAAAATCTGATCTTGATACTGTATTCAATACAGGTAATCTCGCGATTGGTAAAGAAGAAGCTACATTGTCGGAAATGATTGAGGCAATGGAAGCAATTTACTGTACCTCAATCGGTGCAGAATATATGCATATCGTCGACACTAAAGAAAAACGTTGGATTCAGCAGCGTTTGGAAGGTGCTCGTGGGAAATTTAATTTCTCAGCTGATCAGAAAAAAGGCTTTTTAGAGCGTTTGACTGCGGCAGAAGGCTTAGAAAAGTATTTAGGTACAAAATTCGTAGGTGCTAAGCGTTTTGGTGTGGAAGGCGGTGAGTCTTTTATTCCAATGATGAATGAGATCATTCAGCGTGCAGGTAGTGTTGGTTGTAAAGAAGTTGTGATTGGTATGCCACACCGTGGTCGTCTCAACGTTTTAGTCAACATTATGGGTAAAAACCCAGCCGACTTGTTTGGTGAGTTTGAAGGAAAGAGCCTACACAAAAAAGGTTCTGGTGATGTTAAGTATCACCAAGGTTTCTCTTCAAATGTGATGACGCCTGGTGGTGAGGTTCACTTAGCATTAGCGTTTAACCCATCGCACTTAGAAATCGTTGGACCAGTAGTCGAAGGTTCGGTGCGTGCTCGTCAAGTACGTCGTAAAGATATTGGTGGTGACGATGTTCTTCCTGTGATTGTTCACGGTGATGCGGCATTTGCAGGTCAAGGTGTTAACCAAGAAACCTTCCAAATGTCACAAACACGTGGTTATACAGTCGGCGGTACAGTTCATATCGTTATTAATAACCAAGTTGGTTTCACGACTTCAGATCCGCGCGATACACGTTCTACAGAATACTGTACTGACGTAGCAAAAATGATTCAGTCACCAATTTTCCATGTGAATGGTGATGATCCTGAAGCTGTAATTTTTGCAACACAACTTGCACATGATTTCCGTCATGAATTCCGCAAAGACGTTGTGATTGATTTGTTCTGTTACCGTCGTCGTGGTCATAACGAAGCAGATGAACCATCTGCAACTCAACCGTTGATGTATCAAGTGATTAATAAAAAAGCGACTACACGTACGCTTTATGCTGATCAATTGGTTCAAGAGAAAGTCCTTGATCGTGCAAGCGCTGATCAAATGGTTGAAGGTTATCGTTCTGATTTAGAAGCGGGTAACCATGTTGCTAATGCATTAGTACGTGAACCAAACAAAAAAATGTTTGTGGATTGGACACCATATCTAGGTCATGAATATACAGATGTTTGGGATACGAGCTTTAACATTGATCGCTTAAAAGAGCTTGGCAAAACAATGAATACATTACCTGAAGGTTTTGTATTACAGCGCCAAGTACAAAAAGTTATTGATGACCGCATCAAAATGCAAACAGGTGAAATGCCACTGAACTGGGGTGCTGCTGAAACATTGGCGTATGCATCTTTGCTGGACGATGGCTTCCTAGTACGTATTACGGGTGAAGACGTTGGGCGTGGTACATTCTCTCACCGCCATGCGAAACTACATAACCAAGTTGATGGTTCTGTTTACATTCCGTTGTGTCACATTAAAGAAAATCAGCCACGTGTTGCGGTGTATGACTCTTTATTATCAGAAGAAGCTGTACTTGCTTTTGAATATGGTTATGCAACCACTCTACCGAAGAGCTTGATAGTTTGGGAAGCACAATTTGGTGACTTCGCAAACTGTGCGCAAGTTGTGATTGACCAATTCATTGCTTCTGGTGAAACCAAGTGGGAGCGCGTATGTGGTTTAACTATGTTGTTACCACATGGTTATGAAGGTCAGGGTCCTGAGCATTCATCTGCACGTTTAGAGCGTTTCTTACAATTGTGTGCTGAAGACAATATGCAAGTATTGACTCCTACAACACCAGCACAGATTTTCCATGCTTTACGTCGTCAAGCGGTTCGTCCTATTCGTAAGCCAATGATTGTGATGTCACCAAAGTCATTGTTACGTCATAAATTAGCGACTTCAACTATAGATGAATTAGCAAATGGTTCATTCCAAACAGTGATTGATGAAGTCGATCAAATCAACAAAGCTGACGTTACTCGTTTAGTTCTTTGTGGTGGTAAGGTTTATTACGATTTACTCGAAAAACGTCGTGAGCTTGGTTTAAACCATATTGCGATTGTTCGTATTGAACAGTTATATCCATATCCAGAACAGCGTTTAGCTGAAGTTATGGCTCAATATCCAAACATTCAAGAACTTGTTTGGGCGCAAGAAGAACCTAAGAACCAAGGCGCTTGGTTATTTATCGTTCCTCGTTTGTATGAAGACGTTCTTAAATCAGGTAAACAAATTCGTATTAGCTATGCTGGACGTGAAGCATCTGCCGCACCTGCTTGTGGCTCACCGTACTTGCATGCAAAACAACAAGCTCAGCTCGTCAATGACGCACTTGCAATTGAAGCTGAACAATCAGGAGATTCTAAATAATGGCAACCGAAATTAAAGCACCGGTATTCCCAGAGTCAGTTGCTGACGGTACGATCGCAACTTGGCATAAAAAAGTAGGTGAACCTGTATCACGTGATGAAGTGATCTGTGACATTGAAACCGATAAAGTTGTTTTAGAAGTGGTTGCTCCAGCTGATGGTAGCTTAGTCGCGATCATCAAAGGTGAAGGCGATACAGTTCTTTCTGATGAAGTAATTGCTCAATTTGAAGCTGGTGCTGTATCTGCGGCTGCTCCTGAAGCTGCTGCACCAGTAGCAGCGGCTCCTGTGGCATCTGTTCCAGCTGCGGCTGCATCAACTCAAGCTGTTGATCAAAACCAAGCCCCTGCTGTTCGTAAAGCATTATCTGAAACAGGTATCAATGCTGCTGACGTACAAGGTACTGGTCGTGGTGGCCGTATCACTAAAGAAGACGTTGCAAATCATAAACCAGCTGCTTCAGTTCAGCCGTTAAGCGTTGCTGTAGGTGAACGTATCGAGAAACGTGTTCCAATGACACGTTTACGTAAGCGTGTTGCTGAGCGTTTATTGGCGGCTACCCAACAAACTGCAATGTTAACAACATTCAATGAAGTTAACATGAAGCCGATCATGGAAATGCGTAAGCAATATAAAGACGCTTTCGAAAAACGCCATGGTGCTCGTTTAGGTTTCATGTCTTTCTTTGTTAAAGCAGCAACAGAAGCTTTAAAACGCTATCCAGCTGTAAATGCGTCGATTGATGGTGATGATATTGTTTATCACGGTTTCTATGACATCGGTGTAGCAGTTTCTTCTGATCGTGGCTTAGTTGTGCCAATCCTTCGTGATACTGATCGTATGAACTATGCTGAAGTAGAAGGTGGTATTGCTGCATATGCTGCTAAAGCACGTGAAGGTAAATTATCGATCGAAGAAATGACTGGCGGTACATTCACTATTACTAATGGTGGTACTTTTGGTTCATTACTTTCAACACCTATTTTAAACCAGCCACAAACAGCGATTCTTGGTATGCATAAAATCCAAGAACGTCCTATGGCGGTAAATGGACAAGTTGAAATCTTGCCAATGATGTATTTAGCGCTTTCATATGACCACCGTCTAATTGATGGTAAAGAAGCAGTAGGTTTCTTAGTAACAATTAAAGAATTGTTAGAAGAGCCAGCTAAACTTATTCTTGACCTATAACTTATTATTTAAAAATCATCCCTAACTTTTCTTTAATTAAGAAAGTTCAATCCCCTTAATCAAAAGGGGATTTAGGGAGATTGATTGGAGATAAAAATGTCTCAACAGTTTGATCTTGTTGTTATTGGCGGTGGACCTGGTGGTTATGAAGCAGCAATCCGTGCTGCACAACTAGGTTTTAAGGTTGCATGTATCGAAAAACGTATTCACAACGGTAAACCATCTTTGGGTGGTACATGTTTGAACGTAGGTTGTATCCCTTCTAAAGCATTGCTTGACTCTTCACATCGTTATGAAGCAACAGTTCATGAACTTGCTGAACACGGTATCACGACTGGTGAAGTTAAATTTGATTTAGATACTTTGTTAGCTCGCAAAGACAAAGTTGTTGATCAATTGACTGGTGGTGTTGCTCAATTACTTAAAGGTAATGGTATCGAGTGGTTACAAGGTACTGGTAAATTACTTGCTGGTAAAAAAGTTGAATTCACGCCATTTGAAGGTGAAGTACAAGTTTTAGAACCTAAGTATGTCATTCTTGCGACTGGTTCTGTACCTGTAAATATCCCTGTAGCCCCTGTTGATGAAGATTTGATTGTTGACTCAACTGGTGCATTGAAATTCCCAGAAGTTCCAAAACGTCTTGGTGTTATCGGTGCAGGTGTTATCGGTTTAGAGTTAGGCTCGGTATGGCGTCGTCTTGGTTCGGAAGTTGTTGTATTTGAAGCATTAGATGCTTTCCTTCCAATGGCTGATAAAGCACTTTCTAAAGAATTTCAAAAAATCTTGAAGAAACAAGGTTTAGATATTCGTATTGGTGCAAAAGTTTCTGGTACAGAGGTTAATGGTCGTGAAGTGACTGTTAAATATAACCAAGCTGGCGAAGATAAAGAGCAAGTATTTGACAAATTAATCGTTTGTGTAGGCCGTAAAGCTTATGCAGAAGGTCTATTGGCAGAAGATTCAGGTATTAAATTAACTGAACGTGGTTTAGTTGATGTAAATGATCAGTGCCAAACATCTGTTGAAGGCGTTTATGCAATCGGTGACCTAGTTCGTGGTCCAATGCTTGCTCATAAAGCAATGGAAGAAGGCGTGATGGCAGTTGAGCGTATTCATGGTCATGCTGCTCAAGTAAATTATGACACTATTATTAGTGTTATTTACACGCATCCAGAAGCTGCTTGGGTTGGTTTAACTGAAGAACAAGCTGCTGAAAAAGGTCACGAAGTTAAAGCCGGTCAATTCCCGTTTGCGGTCAATGGTCGTGCATTAGCTGCTGGTGATACAGCTGGTTTTGTTAAATTCGTTGCTGACGCAAAAACAGATCGTCTTTTGGGTATGCACGTTGTCGGTCCTAATGCATCAGACATCGTTCATCAGGGTATGATCGCACTTGAGTTTGTTTCTTCTGTTGAAGATTTACAGTTGATGACTTTTGGTCATCCAACGTTCTCTGAAGTTGTACATGAAGCTGCACTTTCAGTTGATGGTCGTGCAATCCACGCGATTCAACGTAAGCGCAAATAAAAACAAAAAGTGTGGTTCGCCACACTTTTTTGAATGAAGACGATTGGTTTATAAGACAGTCGTCGTCTCATAATGTAGTGTCCTAGTGTTAAGAATATCTAGGTCGCGTCACAATAAACAACGTAGTAGGTAATTAAATGAACTTACATGAGTATCAAGCTAAAGCGTTATTAAAAAAATATGGCATGCCAGTACAAGAAGGTATTTTGGCAACAAATGCAGATGAAGCAGTAGCTGCGTTTGAACAGCTTGGTGGTAAATTCGCGGTAATGAAAGCGCAAGTACATGCTGGTGGTCGTGGTAAGGCTGGTGGCGTAAAAGTTGCAAAATCAAAAGAAGATGTTATCGAATTTGCTAACAATATTATTGGTACTCGTCTTGTAACGTATCAAACAGATGCAAATGGTCAGCCTGTTAACAGCATTATTGTTGCAGAAGATGTTTATCCAGTTGAGCGTGAGCTTTACTTAGGCGCGGTTGTAGACCGTTCTAGCCGTCGTATTACTTTCATGGCTTCTACCGAAGGTGGTGTAGAAATCGAGAAAGTTGCTGAAGAAACACCTGAAAAAATTATTAAAGTTGAAGTTGATCCATTAGTCGGTTTACAACCATTCCAAGCACGTGAAGTTGCATTTGCTCTTGGTTTGAAAGATAAACAAATCGGTCAATTTGTTAAAATTATGTCTGCTGCTTACCAAGCATTTGTAGAAAATGATTTTGCTTTATTTGAAATTAACCCACTTTCAGTTCGTGAAAATGGCGAAATTTTATGTGTAGACGCGAAAGTAGGTATTGACTCTAATGCGCTTTATCGTTTGCCAGAAGTTGCAGCTTTGCGTGATAAATCTCAAGAAAATGAGCGTGAATTAAAAGCATCTGAATTTGACCTTAACTATGTTGCTTTAGAAGGTAACATTGGTTGTATGGTGAATGGTGCTGGTCTTGCAATGGCAACGATGGATATTATCAAGCTTTATGGTGGTCAGCCTGCTAACTTCCTAGATGTTGGTGGCGGTGCGACTAAAGAGCGAGTAATCGAAGCATTCAAAATTATTCTTGCTGATACTTCTGTACAAGGTGTTTTAATCAACATCTTTGGTGGTATCGTTCGTTGTGACATGATTGCTGAAGCAATTATTGCAGCAGTTCAAGAAGTAAACGTAACTGTACCAGTTGTTGTTCGCTTAGAAGGTAACAATGCTGAGCTAGGTGCGAAATTGCTTGATGAATCTGGTTTGAAATTAATTTCTGCAAACGGTTTATCTGATGCTGCAGAAAAAATTGTTGCTGCAGTTAAAGCGTAAGGGGAGTATCAATCATGAGCGTATTAATTAATAAAGACACTAAAGTATTGGTACAAGGTTTTACTGGTAAAAACGGTACTTTCCACTCTGCACAAGCTTTAGACTACGGTACAAAAGTTGTTGGTGGTGTTACTCCAGGTAAAGGTGGAACAACACACCTTGACCTTCCTGTATTTAATACAATGAAAGATGCTGTACGTGAAACTGGTGCTGATGCATCTGTTATTTATGTTCCAGCTCCGTTTGTATTAGATTCTATTGTTGAAGCGGTTGATTCAGGCGTTGGTCTTATTGTTGTGATCACTGAAGGTGTTCCAACAATCGATATGCTTAAAGCAAAACGCTATTTAGAAACTAACGGTAATGGTACTCGTTTAGTTGGTCCTAACTGCCCAGGCGTGATCACTCCAGGTGAATGTAAGATCGGTATTATGCCTGGTCACATCCACCAACCTGGTCGTATTGGTATTATCTCGCGTTCAGGTACATTGACTTATGAGGCGGTTGCTCAAACAACTAAGCTTGGTTTAGGTCAATCTACTTGTATCGGTATCGGTGGTGACCCAATCCCAGGTATGAACCAAATCGATGCATTGAAATTATTCCAAGACGATCCTGATACTGATGCAATCATCATGATTGGTGAGATCGGTGGTACTGCAGAAGAGGAAGCTGCTGAATTTATTCAATCGAATGTAACTAAGCCAGTTGTTGGTTACATCGCTGGTGTAACTGCGCCTAAAGGTAAACGTATGGGTCATGCTGGTGCGATTATCTCTGGTGGTAAAGGTACAGCAGAAGAGAAATTTGCTGCATTCGAAAAAGCAGGTATGGCTTACACTCGTAGCCCAGCTGAACTTGGCTCAACAATGATGCAAGTGCTGAAAGAGAAAGGTTTAGCGTAATACGTTAGATTTATTTATCTTGAAAAAACCCAATGGTGACATTGGGTTTTTTTATGAGTGTAATATTGTGACAAAATACGTGCAAGATGCCGAAGAAATCATATAAATAAATTTGATGGATATAATTAACTGATTGTAATAGATGAAAGTATAACTTTTTACATTATGTTTAGATTTTATTTTTTATTGAAAAAGCTTAATTAAAATATTAAAAAATGAGTTTTAAATATTATCTGTATTAATTTATACAGAACGATCTTTATTATACAGGTCGTTCTTTCTTTTTAAGTTTTATTTAATAAAATGTTTATCTAAATTATTATTTGTTATTTAAGTTTTTCGCATGGAAAATTAAAGTTGATTTTGTTTTATTATTTTTATTTTAAATGTAAGTATTACAGTGGCTTGTATTAATCATTATTTTAAAATTTGGTATATTTTTTTATTTAAGTTGAATTTGAGGTAAAATTTATAGATTTTAGGACTTACGCACTATTATTTATAGACTCTCTGTGGTAGCAGATGATTTTTATCGAGAATAAAGTCATCAATGAAGTTTTTGATCATTGGTCTAAATAATTTCTTCTGCC
>NZ_JBPKBJ010000059.1:0-19712 GCF_051390655.1 Acinetobacter sp. P1(2025) | reverse complement strand
GAACCACCTGATCCCTTCCCGAACTCAGAAGTGAAACCTCTTCGCGCTGATGGTAGTGTGGCGTTTGCCATGTGAGAGTAAGTCATCGCCAGCTTTTAAATACTAAACACCCCTAACCTAACGGTTAGGGGTGTTTTTTATTGAAATAAAAAAATTTAAAAGCAATCTACAAAATCTCAATTGTTTTCTCCCTATTCCAATTTATGATTGATTTAAATTCATAATTATAAAAAGGAATTCAGCATTGAATGTGATTATCCAGTTGCTAGGTGGTATAGGCCTATTCCTTTTAGGCATGTCTCTGATGACGGATAGCTTAAAAGCAATCGCTGGCGAAGCCCTACGACAATGGTTAGTTAGATTTACAAATTCTCCGATTAAAAAAATATCGTTTTAAATTCGCTCAGAAATTAAATATTGGTTCAAAATTAAATTTTATTTAAACCAAAACTATAATATGGCTTCATTACCTATATTTTCCTAATAATGAAGAAAATTACAATCAAAATGAACATAGGGGAAATGGGGTGTTAAGGAATAAAAAGCAACTAACGTTAAAACTTTCTGCGATTACGATATCTGTTTTATTATCAAGTTATGGTGTTAGTGGGGGGATATTATGGATCAACTGATAATGATTCAAGTGGCGAGTCTGGTGGCGGAGATACAGGTGGTGAAGTCGTTACCCCTACAGTTATGGCAACTGGTTTGAAGATTGAATTAGATAAATTAGCAATCGCAGCGACAAACGGTCAGTTAATAGTAACGGTTCGTGCTTTAGATACTAATAAAGGTGGTGTTGCTGATGCATCAGTTACTTTATCAATCATAGATCCAACAGACAATGTGATCAATACAGGGCTCTCTAAGCAACAAACTGATGAATCAGGAAATGCTATTTTTGTTTTAAAAACACCTCCTACGTCTACAACTTTGTCTGATCTAATTAAGAATGGTTTTAAAATCGTTGTCACAACAAACGATGGCAAATTAAGTCAAGAACAAACAATCGCTGTTACGGGTGCAGATACAACGACTGGTTCAGATACTACGAGTATTGTTTTATTTGATGCAACTAAAACATCTTTAAATGTCCGTGGAGATCAAACCACAGTAACATTGACTGCGGTTGATGCAAATGGTGCTACTTTAGCAAACCAAGCTATTTCTTTAAAAGTAACGAACTCTGCTATAAATGGTGTCAAATTCACCCCTAACGCATCACAAACTGATGCAAATGGTAGAATTACTTATACATTATCGTTTACGGAAGCACAAAGAGCTTCTAGCTATACTGCAGAACAGTTCATAGCTGATGATTTAGTATTTGAAGCGAATTTTGGTCAGTCAACAAAAGTCTATACTTACAAATTGGATATCGTAAACTCTATTGTTCCTAAACCTGTCGGAGCGATTACAGTTGCATATAATCCAACTCAAATTGAGAACTCGGCTGGTGGCGTTTATTATTATCAAAATGTTTCTGTGCAAGTAACCGATGTAGATGGTAAACCTCTACCAAACCAAGATGTGGTGATGGGTGTAAATGCTTTAACTTACAATAAAGGATTCTATGGATTCTTTGACACCAATACTCCGTTAGATGGTAAGGCTGATAAATATCTACCTGCTGAAATTACTCAATGTGTTACGCCATCAATTATTGTTAACAGCGATGGTAAGCAAGTTAATCAGCTAAAACCTGTAAAAGAAGGGCAAACTGTACAAGTTGTATCGTTTATTAATTCTGAAGGCACCCCAGCTACAGATAATAAATACACAACTGATGCAAATGGTCGTTTTGATTTAAAAATTCAGTATCCTAAAATTTATGCAGGATATTTAACTTTACAGTTGTTAGCGGATTCAATTGTAAGTGGTAAATCGATTAGTGGCTCAACTAGTTTTTCTCTCAGCTATTTAGCAAGTGATGTTGATATAGCGAATGGAATTGCACCAAACTTGACAAGTCCGTATGGTGTCTCTTCAAATTGTTTAGACGGTCAATAATTTATAGTTAAATAAAAAACGGCTTTCGAGCCGTTTTTTATTTGCCGATAATTTAAGATTTAATCATCCAATAAATCCATTTGTTTAGCTAATTGATATAAATTATTTGAACGATTACCTGTGCGGCAGAACATTAAAACGGGTTTTGGTAATTCATTAAAATGATTGGCAAAAGTACGAACATCTAACTCAGTCATTTGACCTGATACAACGGGTTGATATACATAATCAAGACCTGCTGAACGTGCCGCTTCTTCTATTTGAGCGCTAGTAGGCTGTTCTGGTCCACCTTCCATATCAGGACGGTTATTGATGATTGATTTAAAGCCTTTTTCGACGACTTGCTCAACATGTTCAGGACCAATTTGACCTGCAAAACCAACATTTTCTGACATCTTGTCACTCCAAAAATAAACAAAACATTTTATGCTCTATCATAGCATTAAGCTTGATCTTGAGTTTAAATGTCTATAGTAAATACATGATGATAAGCAAAAGATAACGCAATGGAGCGCGCATGCACACCTATACAGTTGAGCCGTTGTATGTTCCTAGTGGTGATGAAACGATTGCTGCTGATTTTTATCTACCGAAATCCAACATAAAACCAGCCGTTATTATTATGGCGCATGGTTTTGCTGGATTACGTCAGTTTAAATTAATTCAGTATGCGCAGCGTTTTGCACAAGCGGGTTATGCTGTTATTTTATTTGATTATCGTTATTGGGGCGGGAGTACTGGGAAACCTCGAGAGTTGATCTCTTTAAGTGCTCAATTAGATGATTGGAAAACCATAGTTCAGTATGCATCAAATTGTAAATATATTGATAGTAGACGTATTATCTTGTGGGGAACCTCATTAAGCGGCGGTTATGCTTTAAGTTTAGCGACAGACCTAAAAAACATTCAGGCAATCATGGTTCAAGTTCCGTATGTTGATGGTGCTGAAACAGCGAAACTTTATCCTTTGCAACGCTATCCTGAAGCATTAAAGCGATCAAGTCAGGATTATATGGGCTCAAAAATGGGGCTTGCACCTAAAACACTGCCTGTTGTTGATCAATACAAGCTTTGTTTTTTACCTACATCTGATAGCTACTTTGGATATCATTCAATAGTGAATCCTGATTATTATTGGAGTGGTGAAGTTCCAGCACGTGTATTTTTTAATTTGATGCGTTATCGCCCAATCCAATTTGTACGAAAAATTAATATTCCTGTTTTATTCATTGCTGCTAAAAATGACACTTTAATTCCAATTCAGTCTAGTCGTGAAGCAGCGACCAATATTGCGCCATTTGTCACGTATCATGAGTGGGATATTAAACATTTTGATATTTATCATGGTTCATGGTTTGAAAAAGCAGTCACAACCCAATTAGAATTTTTGCATCAACATATTGGAGTGATGTAAATGATTATAGTCTGTAGTTCATGTGGTGCAAAAAATCGTGTGCCAGAAGAGAAATTAAGTACGCATCCAAGTTGTGGTAAATGCCATCAGCCGTTATTGCCACAACAACCTATTGAATTGAATGAACAAAATTTCAGTAATTTTATTTCTAATACTGATTTACCTGTATTGATTGATTTGTGGGCAGAATGGTGTGGCCCATGCAAAATGATGGCTCCACATTTTGCTCAAGTTGCAACCCAAAATCCATATGTGATTTTTGCAAAGATTGATACAGAAGCAAATCCAAGATTGAGTGCAGCATTTAACGTACGTAGTATTCCAACTCTAGTGCTGATGAACAAAACAACTGAAATTGCTCGAGTGAGCGGAGCATTACGTGCACCTGAACTTCAGCAATGGCTAGAGCAACATTTGAAGTAACATCAAGAGATATTTGATATGACTGAGCGTTTGAACCATCCCGAAGGCACGCTTTCTTTGCAAACGATTGCAATGCCTGCAGATACTAACTGGAGTGGTGATGTTTTTGGTGGATGGATTGTATCTCAAATGGATTTGGCTGGTGCAATTCACGTCGAGCGCTTCAGTAAAGGTCGTTGTGCAACGATTGCAATTAATCAGATGACTTTTTTAGTTCCTGTGAAAGTAGGAAATGTGATTAGTTGCTATACAAAAATCTTGAAAGTTGGTAATACTTCGGTTCAAGTACAAATTGAAGTATGGAACAGTCATGATGATTCGCGTGAACCAGTACGAATTACTGAAGGGGTGTTCACCTTTGTTGCGGTCGATGTAAAGGGTAATAAACGTCAAATTTCAGAAGAAGTTAGACAGAAATTTACAGCAACACTATCGGTTTAAGCGTATTTGCTTGATACGATTAGGGAGTTATCTCGTTAGGATTCAAGCATGGCTGAAGAGCTCATTTTGCAACAAGGCGATAAAGCCGAACAATATCAAAGTATTATCCCTCAGATTAAAGCAATTGTTGAGGGTGAGCCTGACCTGATTGCTAATCTTGCAAATATTTGTGCTGCACTGAATCAGCAATTTGGTTGGTTATGGGTTGGTTTTTATTTGGTTAAGCAAAATGAATTGGTATTAGGTCCATTTCAGGGACCAATTGCCTGTACTCGTATAGCGAAAGGTCGTGGTGTATGTGGTACAGCCTGGCAACAACAACAAGTTATTATCGTTCCTGATGTTGAGTTGTTTCCAGGACATATTGCATGTAGCTCAGCGTCTAAATCAGAAATCGTATTGCCGATTATGCAAAATACGGAATGTGTTGGTGTACTAGATATTGATAGTGATGAACTCAATCAGTTTGATGAAGTCGATGCTAAATATCTGCAGCAAATTATTTCTATTATTGAAACATCAATTTCTCATTCATAAAGGTATAGCCCAAATAGATTTGGGCTATACCTTTATAGCTAGAACATGGTATTACTGTTTTTACTTTGCTCTGGGATGTTTTGAATCACATCCCAATGTTCGACAATTTTTCCATTTTCGACACGGAAAATATCAATAATCGCTCGCCCCCGATCTGTATTATTTTCAGTTGAATGAACATGTAGAACAACTAGGTTTTTTTCAGCAATCGCTTTTTTAATTACATTTTTTGCTGTTGGATTATTGCTAAATTTCTCCGTAAAGAAGTTTACAAAAGGTGCTTTGCCATCGGGAACATTCGGATTATGTTGAATATATTGGTCGCCAATATAGCGATCAGCATATGCTTTAACTTGGTGTTTCAAAAAAACACCTTCATAAAAGTCCACGACAATTTTCTTATTTTGTTCTGATAGCTCATCGGAGAGAGTTTGGTTCGAGCTGTTAAGATGAGTCGTATTCGATGGAATAGAAGAACAAGCAGTAATGATAGTCGTCAAAAATATGATGGGAAAAAAGTAAATTTTTTTCATAATATAAAGCCCAAGAAACAAAACGGTATTTGTATCTTGGGCTGAGTAACAATCTAAAAGAAGTTTAGATCAGTTATTATTTTTTACGTTTGGGTAACCAAGCCCAAAGCATTTGGCATTGGATCGGTTCATTTGCAGAATCATCAATGACCGTAACAGGAATCAGTAGCTCGCCTTTTTCATTATTTGCAATGAACTTTTGTTGATCAGCCGATAATGTTGCAGTTGCAGTTAAACCGCCTTGTGCGACTTTTAAATAATCTACATGTAAAGATTTGATCAATAAAATGCGATCATCAGGTACATGTAAACCTGTTAAAAATCCAGTTGCTGTCTCAGCCAATAAAGCCATAGCTGCCGCGTGTACACCCTTAATATGATTTTGCATATTACGTTGGTTTTCAATGCGAACAGTCACATGATCTTTATCTACTTCTAAATAGCGTATGTTCGCTGTTCCTACCATCGGAACAACACGACCAAATGCTTTGCTCCATAAGGTACTACGGATACCTTTAGGGAATTTAGAAGTGGTTTTAACTAACGTATAAAGACGGTTATCTTTTGCCATAGCGAGCCTATTGCTTAGTCTTTGAAATTATTAAATTGCAGTGGCAGACCAAATTGTTGTTCACGTAAAAAATTCATGACTTGTTGCAACGTATCACGTTTTTTATCAGTGACGCGGATTTTGTCCCCTTGGATAGAAGATTGCGCTTTGATACCACTTTCTTTAATGGCTTTATTAATTTTTTTTGCAGTATCTGAGTCAAGTCCATCTTTGAGTTTGACCACTTGTACTACATGTTTACCTGATGCAGTGGCTTTTTGTGGATCAAGCGCTTGTACATCAACTTTACGTTTATAGAAATGATTTTCAAGCATGGTATAGACTTGTTCACATTGGAAATCACTTTCAGTCGAGATTTTAATCTCTTTATTTTTCTCATTTAACTCGATCGAAACGTCTTGTCCGCGAAAGTCGAAACGTGTACCAATCTCTTTTTGCGTGTTTTGTACCGCATGATTGACTTCAAATAACTCTAATTCAGAAACAATATCAAAAGAAGGCATGGTTAGACCTTTACAAAGGGAAAGAATATTTGAGATGCTAAGGGTGTTTTCTTCATTTGCCAAGTGTTGTTTACATCAAAGGAGTGCGCAATGATCCGTAAACAAGAAATTACAACATTTGAGTTCCCAAAGGACGCGATCATTTGGGATGTCCGAGATACCAAAGCGTATTCAGAGGCTCATGTCAAAGGGGCAGTAAATCGTCCTATTGCTGAATTAACTGCGGATAGTTTGACTCAAGTTGCAGCGGATCAGCCGATTTACATTTTATGTGGTGGTGGCAGTAAAGCACCACGAGCAGCCGAACTTTTAGAAGGTCTAGATAGTTCACGTGAATACGTCGTTTTGATGGGAGGTACTCGTGCAGCACGTGATGCTGGTTTACCTCTTGTAGAAGGTGTGTAAATGAAAAAAGTTTGCCAAAATACATTTGTGTTTTGGCAAACTCAAAAATAAATCAAATTCTCGATTTAAAATTTAAAAACTATATTTGCTTCGAATAATACGGTTTCTTCACTTTTACTTTTTTTTGGAAACGTAACGGATTCAATTTACTTAGTAAAGATTGTGGAGCGGGACAAAGCTCACCCAAGACTAATGCAGCTAAAATCTCACTGCATAATGGTGCAAATAAAAATCCTTTAGAACCTAAACCTGCAAAAGTATAAAGTTCACTGTTTGATTCCATTTTCCCAACTAAAGGAAAATAGTCTGAACTCTGCGCCCGAATAGAAGCACGACCTTGCCATATGTCGATAGATGGAAGTTGTTCAGCAAATTGTGGGAAGACACTGTGGATAAGTTCGTAATTATGCACATGGTCTTCGGCAAGAACATCACTATCGTCACGGTTAGGGTAGAAGGATGCACCTAAAATCAATTGAGAGTCATCTAACTGCATACAATAACCACCATAGCTATAAGCCTGATTCAAGGCCAAAGGCTGTACGGCGTTATCCACCCAACTGACTTGCCCTCGAATAGGCTTCAATACAGGATAGTTTTCAAATAAGGCAGCACTTTGTTTTGCACAACACACGACGACGTGATCTGCTACCGAAATTAAGTCCTGATCTTGCCAAATTTCTGTTTGCACTGATTTTGATTTAAGACGAGAAACTTTGGCTTTTTTTATGCTGATATTTGGATGTTTTAAAATCTCATCACGCAATACATGAGGAGAAACTGCGCCAGCTTGCTGCAATATCAAACTTGGATAGCGAGTTTCGAGTGTTTGATCAGTGGAATGAGCTGTTCCGAAAACTAATTCTGGATATTGTTGTTCTAGTCCAAGTAGCTCATCGGCATTTTTTATTGCGATCTGTTCTACTTGGATTGAACGGAATGCTTTAAATCGTGAATAAAAGTTTAAAGCGTGCTGCCAGCTTAGAGTCATTAAATGTTCATGAGCTTGATCAATTGGACACAGCTTAGGATTGAGTAACGCAAGAGGATTACCAGAAGCACCTGAAAGTGGTTCATTTTGCTCGTAAATCATCACTTGATGTCCACGCTGAGCAAATGCCCATGCGGTGGTCAAACCTGCTATTCCAGCGCCGATAATGGCGATTTGCCGTTGCTTTAGTTGCGTTGTTTTAGGTAATGCTGCTGGAAGCTCTTGGAGCGCCTCTGATTCTTCACTTTCATCATGTGAGCAGTCTAGCCAAATGGCTTTTAACATTTCTCGTTTGTGACCAAAGCCTCTAGGTCGGCTGATTTGGATCCCGTGTTGTTTTAGTCCGCGTTTAAGAACCCCCGCAACGCTAAAGGATGCAAAGGTCGTTCCGTACTCGGATAAACGCACAATATGATTTAATACATTTTCTTGCCACATATCAGGGTTACACGAAGGCGCAAACCCATCGAGAAACCAAGCATTGACTGATTGTGTTTTTGGGATATTTGGGAAAATGTCCTGCGCATCACCGAGCCATAGATCGATGCTAAATCGCTCTTCGGGAAAACTCAGGCGATGACAACCTGCAATCGGTAATGGGTATTGTTGTACTAGTTTATCTGCAAGAGGTTTAAGCTCATCCCAAACACTAAGCGCACGTATGAGATCAGCTTTACTGAGAGGGAATTTTTCAACACTGATGACATGTAAATGACTGTGATTATCAGGGCGAACACTTTGCCAAAGTTGCCAAAGGGTAAGAATATTGAGTCCTGTACCAAAACCCGTTTCACCTACACAGAAATACTGAAAGTCACAGAGTTCTGATAACCGTGTACTAAGATCATTTCCATTTAAAAACACATGGCGTGTTTCGAGTAAACCGTTATCTTTAGAAAAATACACGTCGCCAAATTGTTTAGATATGGGAACTTCGATACCATCAACGAGTTCCCAATCTAATTCAGCTGTTTGAAGTTTTAATGTTTGTGACATGAAGATTTATATTTACCACTGACGACGACGTTTGGTATAGACATAACTTGCGATAAAGAAACCTAAAATTACCCCGACAGCAATCGTCATTGCACCATATAAAAACATCTGAGCACTGCGTTCACTTTGTAGAACTTGGACTTGTACAGTCAAGTTATCATTTTTTAATTGCAATTCTTGGTTTTGAGATAGAGCTTGCAGATTTGCATGTTCAAGTTGTTTCAAGCGTGTTGCTTGATCTTGAATCATGGCTTTGACTTTTGCATCTTGTTGTTGTTTGGCTTTTGCAATTTGTTCCGCAGTCAACGGCTTCGGCGCTGTAGCCGTTGTTGTATTGTTTGTGGAGCCGCCTGTTGTTGCTGTTGCAGGTTTAGGTTGTACAGTTGCAGGTGTAGTAATGAGGGTTGTAGGCGCAGCCGCTGTTGGTGCTGATGGCGTTGTTGGTTCAACCGCCCAAGTCGTTGAACTGAGTAAACATAAAGCGAAAAAGCTTCTCACTGAAACTTGCATGATTTACCCTTTTGGAAAAGCTTTGTTGAACAATTTCACTTCGATATCAGCATATATCCCTTCTTTTAAGAACGGTTCATCTTGGATCCATGCATCGAGAGCTTCACGACTATCAAATTCGACAATAATCGTGCTACCTAAGAATCCTGCTTGAGGATTGTTTGGGTCTTTAGGATGAGCGCCCGCTGCGATCAGACGACCTTCATCATCTAATTTTTGTAAGCGTTCTAAATGTTGAGGTCGTGTTGCTAAACGTTTTTCTAGAGTACCTTCACGATCAGTACAAGTCAGCACAAAATAGGGCATAGCTGTAGCTCAATAACTTTAAATTTAGTCTGTGGTTTTAAAATGCTTTCTTAAGCAAAACAGTATAACAGCAAGGTAACTGATAGAAACGATAATATCGCCAAATGCGGTGAATTCGCCCCAATATTTGCCTTGCATAAAGATAAAACCGAAGAAAAAATGTAGTGAGGCTAATAAGAAGAATTGCCCACACCAAGCCCAGTTTAAACGCATCCAACCTTGAGGACTTAACTCAAGTAACGAACCTAATAATTTTTGGATAATTGGCATCCGTTCTTTATTGAATAAAGGCGTGACTAAGAACCCGATACCTATTCCAATATTGATGATGACAGCTTTCATTTTAATGTAAGTTACATCACTGAAAATTAAAGTGATTCCTCCAAAAATAATGGACATCACCACAATAAACCATTGCATTTTTTCCAGTTTGAATTTTTGGAAAAAGAACAAACAGCCATAAACCACTAAGGTTGAAATAAGAAGCGCGCATGTTGCAACAAGAATATGATTTTGATCAGTATTTCCTGCGCTACCCACCAATTGGAGAAGGGGATGTTGACTATCTTTAGGATCGGTCGTTTTATAAAAGTAGAAGAAGATAATCAGCGGAAGGTAGTCGAGCAACGCTTTCATGTTACAGTACGATGATGAAATAGGTCAGATAGCATAATACAAACCATGTTCGGTGTCGATTTACATACTCATACTCACATTTCTGATGGTACGTTCTCTCCTGAGCAACTGGTACAGGCTGCTGTCGATTTGAAAATCCATATGTTGGCTGTAACTGACCATGACACTATGGATGGTTTAAGCTCTGCACGAAAGTATGCTCAAGATCATGATATTCAGATTATTTCTGGTGTTGAAATATCGAGTCAGTGGTCAAGACCAAACACGAAAAAAAGCTATGGTGTGCATATCGTGGCGCTGAATATGCAAGATGAAACACCGATCCAAGCTATGCTTGAAAATCAGAAAAAAGTCCGTGCGGAACGAGCTAAGGTCATCTGTGACTTATTAGAGAAATGTATTGATTTTGATATTTATCCAGATGTAATTGCGAAGGTTGATGGGCAAGCAGATCGTGTAACCCGAACGCATATCGCTAAAACATTGGTAGAGAAAAATATCGTTAGTCGTCCACAGCAGGCATTTGACCGTTTCCTAAAAGAAGGAAAAAAGGCTTTCGTAAAATTTGAAGGATTAGGCTTAAAAGATACCATCGATGTCATACATGCGAGTCAGGGTTTTGCTGTATTAGCTCACCCAACGCGCTATGATTTATCTGCGACGAATATCAGATATTTAATTGAATTATTTGCCGAGGCGGGAGGAGATGCAGTGGAATTACCTCCAAGTATAGAACCAGCTTCGACACGTCAAATGGTTGATCGAATGATTCAGCAGTTTGATTTAGCTGTTTCGATAGGCAGTGATTTTCATGGGGAAAATATACCGTGGATTAAACTGGGTAATACGCCACGAGTAAAAGAAGGGCAAATTGGAATTTGGGATCGTTTCCAATAATTCTACCTTACAATAAGTTGTGATCATGTGCCTGTATGGGCGGTGGAGTAGGTCTGCCCAGCGTGCTTAACAGTTCAATTTCAATTGAACGTACCATCGCATCTAAAGGTAAGTCATTGCTTTGCGTTCCAAAAGGTTCTTCAATTTCTGTGCTCAGCGCATCGAGTCCCAAAAAGGTATAAGCTAAAATTCCGACTAAGAGCGGTGTGACTAAACCAAGTAAAGAACCTAAGCTAAATGGCAGCATAAAACAGAAAAAATAAACAGTTCGGTTCAATAAGACCGAATAAGCAAAAGGAATAGGGGTATTGGCAATACGATCACAACCTGTTTGCATCTCACTTAAAGCTGCGACATGACGGTTCATTTGTGTATAAATGACATCGGAAATTTCACCGTCTTTCAGCGCTTGCAGTAATTCCCATTGAATTAGACTTAGTGTGTATTGCGGAGCATTATGTTGTTGGTAAAGCTGATTCAAAGCTTGCTGACTCAAACCGCTGGTTTCGGTCAGTTCAGTTGGGTTGGCTGTTTGGTGGCGTAATCGATCACGCAGCACATTCGCAAAAACAATCACATTTTGAATGATTCTTTCACGTCTGGCTTGTGCCAACACTCGACAATCTCGATCAAAATGACGTGAAGTCGCAATTAAAACACCCCAAAGTTTACGTGCTTCCCACCAACGGTCATAACACGCCGTATTTTTGAAACCTAAGAAAATCGACAGTACAACGCCGATCAATGTAAAACCAACCAATGGAATTTCAGGAAAACGATACAGGTCAATATATTCAACTCCGCCAATAATTGCAGAGATCAACATCACAAAACCTAAAGAGGGTAAAATTTTGGGTAAAATCGTCCCGCGCCATGAGAATAAAACTTTAAAAATGCTAGGCTGGTCGCGGACAATCATGTTATTTGAATCATTAATTTTATCTGTTGATGTTCATGTTAGATGGGCGCTTTGTCAAGATCAGATTGCTTGATTTTAATAGGGTTGAGTAGTTGTTGTTCAGTAAAAGAAAAATAGCCATCAGGTGAAATAATAAAGTGATCAATCAAATGAATTTCAACTAATTTACAAGCTTGTTTGAGTTGTTGAGTAAAGTAGATGTCTTCATTTGAAGGTTGAGCTATTCCGTAGGGATGGTTGTGTGCAACGACGATTTGACAGGCTTGTTGTTGAATTGCATAGCGTAGGGTCTGATTCAATGAAACGCTACATGAATGCTGCGAACCGTAAAATAGTTTTTTGAAATGAAGCTTCCTCAGTTCTGCATCTAAACACAGAACAGCAAACACTTCTTGTTTTTCACCTAGAAGTTCATAACGTAAATAATCCAAAACTAAAGAAGAATGATCTAAACATAGTCGTTGTTGATGAAAATAGTTATTCAAATAACGTCGTCCTAATTCTTTGACTGCCATGAGTTGCGCATATTTGGTTGACGCGATGCCATTAAATTGGGACAAGTCTTCTAACGAAGCATCAAAAATTGGGTTCAATCCTCCAAAATGCTGAATCAGGATACGAGAAAGTTCAACAGCTGAGTGTTGTTTTGAGCCAGAGCGGAGAAAAATCGCTAGTAGTTCAGCATCCGATAAACTTTGAGGTCCTTGCGAGAGTAAACGTTCTCTTGGTCGTTCTTGTTCGGGCCATGCTTTAATGGATTGTTTTATAGGTTGATTCATTTTTATTCACATAATTTTTTTATGATGATAATTTTTCCAAGTGCATCACTTGGGTATGGCGATATTTAATGATATTGTGAGCGCCACTGCAACAGAAAGGTACCCTGTTTGTGAGCTTTGATCTGAGTGTAATTCCACATAAAAACATTATATTAGCGGTTACGGGTGGTATTGCTGCCTATAAAAGTGCCATTTTAGTACGCCGTTTAAAAGATTTTGGTTTCGATGTCCGCGTGGTCATGACACATGGCGCACAAGCATTTATCACACCTTTAACATTTCAAGCCTTGTCAGGGAATCCTGTACATACTGAGCTACTCAACCCTGAAGCAGAAGCAGGTATGGGACACATCGAGTTGGCGCGATGGGCTGATTTAGTGTTAGTCGCTCCAGCAAGTTGTGACACGATTGCAAAATTTGCCAATGGTTTGGCAGATGATTTGCTCAGTACGTTATATTTAGCGACGAAAGCCCCTGTCTGGGTTGCACCTGCTATGAACCAACAAATGTGGGCAGCAAAAGCAACGCAACGCAATCTACAAACTTTGGTTGAAGATGGTGTGCATGTCATTATGCCTGATGCTGGTGAACAAGCTTGTGGAGATGTTGGTCTAGGTCGCATGCCTGAACCTGAGGATTTAGCTAAACAAGTTGCAGCTTATTTTCATAAAGCGCAGCGTGCAATTGCCGAGAAATTTGGTTTACTCGCTGGCAAGCGTGTCACTATCACTGCGGGTCCAACGCGTGAAGCAATTGATCCTGTCCGTTATATTTCTAATCACAGTACAGGAAAAATGGGCTTTTCTTTGGCAGCAGCATGTTATGCGGCTGGTGCGAAAGTCACTTTAGTTGCAGGTCCTGTCAGTTTAGATACACCAAATGGTGTTGATAGAATTAATGTGAAATCTGCTATGCAAATGCTTGATGTCAGTATGAATCAGCTCAAAGAAGGTTGTGATATTTTTATTGCAACTGCCGCTGTTGCTGATTATCGAGTTGCTGAAGTTGCGGAACATAAAATTAAAAAGTCTGGAGATGAACTTGCAGTTTCATTGGTTAAGAATCCAGATATCGTAGCGACCATTGCACAGCAACAACAGCGTCCATTTATGGTGGGCTTTGCCGCTGAGACGCAAAATGTTGAAGAATATGCTGCAGGTAAATTGGTTGCTAAAAAACTAGACATGATCGCATGTAATGATGTGTCTCGACCTGATATTGGTTTTGCTTCTGATGAAAATGCAATGACAGTATTTTTCGCTCAGTCATACCATATGGAAAAGCGTGAGTTAGAGAAAGCGTCAAAGCAAGAGATTTCGCAACAGTTGGTAGAAGCAATACATGATGCTTTACTACAGAAGTCGTAAATAAAATAGTTTTACTTTTAATTAAAATGCAACGAAATCGTTGCATTTTTTATGTATTCTAAACTTACGTCGTCATCTGACCTACAAGCACAACTGTGTGCGATGTCAGTCTGTACGTGAACTCAATTATAGCCACAGTTTTGATAGGACATCCTGATGATTAAAAAAACTTTAGCCACTGCACTTATGTTGTCATGTTTTAGTTTGAGTAGCCCAGTTTTTGCTGGTGGTTTATCTGATGATATGAAAGTACTCGGTAAAAACTACAAAGCATTCAATCAGGCTGAAAATCCACAGGCGGCAACAGCTGCTTTAAATAATATGCGTGCAGCAGCAGTCCATTCAAAACAGTATAAGTTGGCCTCACATTCAGCTGAAAAAGTTCCGACATCAACAGCATTATTTGAGCAAATTATTGTTGAAATTGATAAGGCAAAAGCACTTGTTCAAGCAGGTAAGTTAGACGAAGCAAAAAAACAAGCGAAGAAAATTGCAGATTTACGTGATCAAGGTCATAAGCATTATATGCATTAATTTATTGGGATTTAGATCAATAAATCTAAGCGTGTATTGTTAAGTCGAGCCAGTAGTTTAGTGATAAAACTGTACGTATTAAGCGTGCAGTTTTTTTATGTGCATTCATTTATATTGAATGAAAAAATAAACTGAGCATGATTCGGATTTTCATCAAATTTCTAAATTGATACAGTGAAACGATGAATGATGAGAGCTAATCCTATGTCCTCACAACAACATTATCAGCGAATTGCAGAAGCGATTGCTTATATACAGAATAATTTTCAAAGGCAGCCGCAGCTTGATGAAATAGCAGCACATATTCATCTTAGTTCAGCACATTTTCAGCGCTTATTTACTGAATGGGCGGGTACCAGTCCGAAGAAATTTCTACAATATATCAGTATTGAACATGCAAAGAAGATTCTGAAGCAACAGCAGGGCAGCGTATTTGATGCAACATTTGCTACAGGATTATCGAGTACCAGTCGACTACATGATCTTTTTATTCAAATAGAAGGTATGACACCTGCTGAGTATAAATATGGTGGGCAGCATTTAACGATTCATTATCAGTTTTCTGAAACACCATTTGGTCAGGTGTTGATTGCATCCACTCAGAAAGGCATTTGTACACTTCGATTTGTAGAAAATACAGCTGAAGCATTAGCATATTTAAAAGAGCAATTTCCTCATGCGATGTATATTGAACAAGTTGACGCTTTTCAAGAAGCTGCATTGAAGTTTTTTCGGCAGGATTGGGAACAACTCCCGATGATTAAATTACATCTCAAGGGCACACCCTTTCAATTAAAAGTTTGGCAGAGCTTACTCAAAATTCCAATGGGGCAACTTTCGACTTATGGACAACTTGCCCAGATGATCGATCATCCCAAAGCAGCTCGTGCTGTTGGAACAGCAATTGGTCATAACCCGATTGCATTTTTAATCCCTTGCCATCGGGTGATTCAGTCGACTGGTGCTATCGGTGGATATGAGTGGGGAACAGTTCGTAAAACAGCTATTATTGGTTGGGAGGGTTCGCAGACTCATGCAATTATTTGATATTGAAGCAGATCCAGCAGTGAACTATTTACCCTACGAGGGGACTGTTCATTATTATGGTAAAGTTTTAAGTAGTTTAGAAGCAGATCACTATTTCGAAATGCTTATGAAGAATATTGCATGGGAAAACGATCAAGCGATTATTTTTGGTCGAAAAATTATAACTAAAAGAAAAGTCGCTTGGTATGGTGATCGAGGCTTCGAATATACGTATTCCAACATTAATAAATATGCTTTGCCTTGGACTATAGAACTGATTGAGTTAAAAACCTTAGTCGAAAAATTAACAGGTGAAACATTCAATTCTTGCTTGCTCAATCTTTACCACTCTGGAGAAGAGGGAATGGCTTGGCACAGTGATGATGAAATCGATCTTATCAAAAATGGTGCAATTGCTTCTTTAAGTTTTGGAGCAGAACGTAAATTTGCGTTTAAACATAAACAAACCAAAGAAAAAGTTGATGTGTTTTTAGAACATGGCAGTTTATTAGTTATGAAAGATACGACACAGACATATTGGTTACATCGTTTACCGCCAACCAAAAAAATATTTACACCACGGATTAATCTTACCTTTAGAACGATTGTTGAGTAATAAAAAAGGACTGATATTCAGTCCTTTTTTACAGCTATCGCAATAACGATTATGCTTGACCTTGAGCATCTGCATCCGCTTGTAAGCGTTGCATGTTTGCTTCAAATTCTGCATCAAAGTTAATTGGTGTAAGTAACAATTGTGGGAAGCTACCCTTTGTTACTAAATCATTTACCGATTCACGTAAGAACGGGAACAAGATATTTGGGCAGTAAGCACCTAAGATATATGGAAGACGGTCTTCTTCAACGTTATCAACCAAGAAAATACCTGATTGAGTAACATCTACGATGAACGCCGTTTCATTTTCATTTGTTGCTTGAACTACAACTTTTAATGATACTTCGTAATGATTTGGGTCAATTTTTTCTGCAGCAGAAGATAAATTGATATTGAGTTCTGGTTGCCATTGTTTTGTAAATACTTGCGCGCCAGGAACCTCAAAAGAAATATCTTTAGTATAAATACGTTCTAATGCAAGTTGTGGTTGAACTTGTTCTTCGCTCATTGTTTTTCCTTAAAGTTAAGCTAATAATTGGTCGAGTTTACCTTCACGCTCTAAAGCATAAAGTTGATCAAAACCGCCAATGAATTGGTCTTTGATAAAAATTTGAGGCACTGTACGGTGGTTAGTACGTTGCATTAACTCAATACGAACTTCAGGTGCTTCATTTGAAAGATTAATTTCTTTAAAAGCAACGCCTTTACGCTCAAGTAATTGTTTTGCACGTACACAGTATGGGCAAGACAGCGTTGAGTAAATTGTGACGTTTGGAGTTGTCATCTTATTGCTCCTTAAGCTTTGGTTTTACTTTTAACTAAGGGTAAGCCTTGAGCTTTCCAGTTGCTGATACCACCATCTAGACGATAGCTATCTGCATGCGCAACTTTTTGCAATGCTGCACCCGCAACTTGACCTAAGTTACAGATAAATACCAATGGACGATCACTTGCTTTTAATTCATCTACATGACTTGTGATTTGGCTATATGGAATGTTACGGCTACCGCTGATGTGACCATCACGGAAATCTTTCGCATCACGAAGGTCAATCAGCATGGCATTTTTTGCTTTAACCAAAATACCGAGTGATTGCGGTGAAATTTTACGACCATTACGTTGTCCTTCTAAAACAAAGAACAACACGATCAATACGCCGAGCGCACCAAATAAGAAGGGGTGATTCCCCATAAACTCTAACCAGCGTTCCACAAGTCACCTAAAGTTAAAATCAAAATTGATCCTGAGTATAACGTATCTCTATGGTGATCAAAATCCTTAGTTCAAGGGGGAATGATCGAGAAAAGTTAACTTTTTTGTTGTGCTTCTTGAATTTCATCAATGAGGCGTAAATAACTGTCAAGACGGCGCTGTAAGATTTCACCTTGATCAACTGCTTGTTTCAATGCACAATTTTTCTCATGCGTATGGGTGCAATTACGGAATTGGCAGAGACCAAGATGTGATTCAATTTCAGGAAAACCTGTGCGAACTTTTTCTAAATTTAGATGCCATAGTCCAAACTCACGAATCCCAGGAGAATCAATCAATGCGCCGTTTGATCCAAATTTAATCAGACGTGTTGAAGTCGTGGTGTGTTGACCAAGGGCTGAGTTTTCTGAGATTACATTGGTTTTCTGTGCTGCATTTGGGACGATGGTATTGATCAATGAGCTTTTACCTACACCTGATTGCCCTACAAAAGCCACAGTTTCCTTGTCCAAGCGTTGAGCAAGTTCAGTCAAATCACCTTGTGATTGGCAGATCATGGTTTCATAACCCAAGGCTTCATATTCACTGAGTAAATTTAGAATAGGATCATTTTCAGTGAGTAAGTCTGATTTGTTGAGTACCAATAATGCAGGAATATTGGCATCAGCACAGGCAACCAAATAACGATCAATCAATGTTGGTGCAGGTTCTGGCAATGGTGCAAATACAATCACAATCAGACTAATGTTTGCTGCCACAGGCTTAACCTTATGATATCGGTCTGGGCGAGTCAGTAGAGATTGTCTAGGATAGATTGCAGTAATGATCCCTAAACCTGTATTGGGATCTGCTTGCCATTTGACGCGATCACCAGTGACCAATAATTCGAGATTGGTACGAGTATGGCAACGCCAAACACTATCCAATTCAATTGGTTTCCAGAATGGCTCAGGCTCACCATCTTGAACTTCTGGTTTTTCTGGATGTTGATCAGGTACAGAGAGCGCTTGTACTTCGAGTTGACGACCATAATGCTGAACAACTAGCCCATCCAAATCTTGTGATGTGTCAATGTCGTCTTGACGAGATTTGTGCTGTTTCTCAATACGACGTTGCTGTTGTTCGGTTAAGCGACGTTTACGAATTAAAGCCATTCATGTCCCAAAAAATCCATACATTTAAGACCGCAAAAATAGCATGAAGCCACTATAGAATTACAGCCAAGAAGTAATTAATTTGCTACTATTGATGTTTTTAAGCACTTTAGAATCACGATCTATGAGCAGCACCCCAGATACACGATTAATTTGGATCGACCTAGAAATGACAGGTCTGGATACGGATAACGATAAGATTATTGAAATCGCAACAATTATTACTGATGATAATCTTAATATTCTTGCTGAAGGTCCTGTTTTAGCGGTTCATCAATCAGATTTGATTCTAAACGCAATGGATGAATGGAATACCAAGCAACATGGTCAATCAGGTTTAATTGAACGTGTACGCCGTAGCAAATTGTCTGCGCAAGATGCAGAACAGCAGACACTTGAGTTCTTAAAAAAATGGGTAAATCCAAAATCATCACCAATGTGTGGTAACTCAATTTGCCAAGATCGCCGTTTCTTACACCGCCTGATGCCTGAACTTGAACAGTTCTTCCATTATCGTAATTTAGACGTATCTTCAGTCAAAGAGTTGGCGAAACGCTGGAGACCTGAAATTATGAGTGGCTTAAAGAAAAATGCCTCGCATTTGGCGATGGACGATATTCGTGACTCAATTGCTGAATTAAAATATTACCGTGAATATTTTTTTATTATGAATAAATAACTCATGGCTTATCTTTTATAAGGATGCCATTGAAATATAAAAGGAGCTTCGGCTCACTGCTGTCCCACAAATATCACAAGAAGAACCTCAATTGAGGTTCTTCTTGTTTTCGCCATTTTTTATCAGGCACAAAGAGTGAACTTAAAAGTTTCCTTTCAAATAAATTGACCTGAATAATTCTCAGTAAACGCTGAACACTCCATCCTTCTTGTGCCATGTGTTTAGCGAAGTTCACCAGCAAATAGGCAATTAA
>NZ_JBPKBJ010000058.1:0-19749 GCF_051390655.1 Acinetobacter sp. P1(2025) | reverse complement strand
GATGGATGTCTGGTGATTTGTAGTCATAAATTTTAGTCCCCACTTGTTTTTAAGTGGGGACTAAATTAAGGCTTATAGGATGAATTCATAAGGTGTGTTCAGCGGACGCTTACCTTAGATCGAACTCACCTTAATGATGTGTTCTCAAATATAGGAATGAGTTCAACTTTAGGTCAGATTGAAAGTTTTTTTGCTTTGATTCCTGAGAAAATTCTAGTCATTGAGTCTATTGAAAAAATATTAGAACTCGATCATCAAGAAGCATTTGTTGATTTACTCCAGTTTATCAGACAACAAGAAGGATGGACCATCATTGCGACAGGACGTGATTATGCGTTTCAACTGCTTTCTTTTAACTTTTTGCAGCAGAATCAGATTAATTTTTCCAGTGTCAATATTGAAGGTTTTTCTGAAGAACAAGTGCAACAAGTTTGTGAACATATTCCTGAGCTTGAGACGTTAATATCAAATGATGCCTTAGTAGACATTCTTCGGATACCGTTTTTTATTGATATAGCAGTTCGTGCATTAAGTAATGGAGCACAATTTCAAAAAGGTGATACTGAAATTGAATTTAGAAAGAATGTTTGGTCTTCAGTTATTGCCAAAGACCAAGACAGAAAATCAGGTATGCCGTTAAGACGTAGAAAAGCATTTATTGAAATTGCTACACAGCGAGCAAAAAAAATGGTGTTTGGGATATCAGCAGATCAATTCGATCCAGAAGTAATATCCAAACTTGAAGAAGATAACTTAATTTATAGAGATCCCAATAATTCAACAATCAGCTTACCTCATGATGTGCTAGAGGACTGGGCATTAGAGGAATTTATTGAAGATAAATATAATCATAACCTAGATAATTTGGATGAATTTCTATCTGCTATAGGTAATGAACCTGCTATAAGTAGAGCTTTTAGGTTGTGGTTATACCGCCGATTGCAATTTGATGAATCTGCTTATGATTTTGTTGAAGAGATATTAACAGCTGAAAATATAGAAAATTTTTGGAAAGATGAAACGATTGCTGCAATTTTACAGCATGATTCTCCAGATCGTTTTTTACGGTCAATGAAAAATAATCTTCTTAAAAATGATTGCGCTCTATTGATTCGTTTTTGTTTTATTTTAAGAATTACTTGTCAAAAACCGAACTCTAGTTTTACTGATTCTCTCACATTAGATAATAAGTCTGGAATACTTCAAACGTTGTTTTTGGTACCTTATGGTAAAGGCTGGGGAGCTCTTTTTAATTTTATCTATGACGTTAGAAATGAATTAAACAAATCTATCCATAATCAAATTATTGAGTTAATTAATGAATGGCATAATGTAATAAACATCAACGATGATCTTCCATCAGAATCTAGAATTGTTGGTTTATTAGCTCTTTGGTTATTAGAATCTTTAAAGGATGATTACCAAAATAAAAGTGGGAGGAAAAAAATCCTTGGTGTATTACTAAAAGTATCTCCATCAATAGAAACTGAATTTGACCAGTTAATGACTCAAGATGTTTTTATATCTAAAATTAATCCTAGAAGATTGAGCTATGTAGATCAATTAATAAGTTTAGCCTTAGTTGGAATACATCTACCACTGTTATGTAAGTTCCGCCCAGATTTTATTATTCAACTAGGGATGCATGAATGGTTGTTGGAAGAAAAAGAAAGTGATGAATGGTATCGATATAACAGGATAGGTACAGATGAGTCTTTTGGCCTAGATAAAGATAGAAATTTTTCACCACCTAGTGGTGCAAAAGGACCATTTTTATATTTATTACAACATCATCCAAGAAAGGGTTTAGACTTTATTCTTGAACTATGTAATATAAGTGCAAAAAAATATGCTCAATCTGAGTTTGCAAATCCTTCAACAGAACATTTATATACCGATGAGGTTACAGTTAAACAAGTTAAATTAAAGCTAAAGAATGAAACTGTTATAAATCAGTATGCATCTCCTTATTTATGGAAGGGCTATAGAGGACAATCAACCTTACCTTACGTACTACAGTGCGCTCTTATGGCTTTAGAAAATTGGTTAATTGGTTATGTCAGTAAATGTGGTGAGAAAAATCAAATTGAGTGGATTTATAATCATATATTAAAAAATAGTAACTCTGTAATGACTACTTCTGTTTTATCGTCAGTAGCTGTTGGGTTTCCAGCTAAGATTGGAAAAGCAGCATTTCCAATCCTAAATAATCCAGATATGTACTCTTTAGATTTGGCTCGAATGATACAGGAAAGAGGAAAAAATACCCTTAATTGGTTTGGATATTATCAAAATGATGTAATGAGTAAAATCTATGCAGAGGAGAGAAAAGAAGCAGCTCTTAGACCTTGGAGAGGAGAGTCATTAGAAAACTTATTAATTAGACTACAATTAGACTCTGAGTTACGAGAAGATGCATTAAAAATCGTAGATCAGCTTAAAGTTGAAGCTTCTACTAGTAACGAAAAAAATATTAGATATTTAGTTCATAGGGTAGATTCAAGAACTTGGAATGTTATTAATGATGAAGAAAATAATCAAATTGTGTTTCAAACTTCCTCTGAACTCCCCGAAGATTTAAAACAAGATCAGAAGCAATTTAAGGAAAAACATAATGCAAATAATTCAATACTTAGTTTGAATTTATGGGCAAGTATATTATTTAAAGAAAAACAATTTAAGTCAGAGTATTTTGCTTCATATAAGGAGGGATTAGAAGCTGCAAAGCAATTATTAGTCGATCTTCAGAATCGAAAAATTCATGATTTTTCAGAAATGGCTGTTGAAACAATAACAACAGCGGTAGCTGTCTGCATTCGTGATGATATAGAAAGTTTAAGTAGTGAAAACATAGAGTGGTGCTTAAATATAATTATGGAAGCAGTCTTTATGCATGCGGATATTACAGAAGGTTCATCTCAGTATGATCGAACAGATTACTACGGTTCAAGTGCATGTGCTTTTGTTTTGCCAAAGTTATTAACATTACCTCTAGATGCAGAGCAAATAGATAATTTAAAACTTGCTTTAGCGACAGCTTTAACACATCCAAATGTTAATGTTTGTGCATCGGCAGCCAAAGGTGTGAGAGAGTTTCTTTGGCCGATTGACAGTAAATTAGCATCTGATTGTCTAAGTGGAGTTGTTGAATATGCTAAGTTTAGAAAAGAGGAGACACATAGTCATGCGCTTCATTATTTACAAGGAGAGGAATTAAACGTTGCGCTTGAAAATAAAAAAAGTCAGATAACAAATTTTCGTCTCAAATTAATTACAGGAGATTTTAAGCTTAATGTTGATGATGTTACCTTGGAAAGTCACTCATCATGGTTTATTCATTTACCTATGTTAATGATTCCGCTTGGATCTACAGAGCCTCAACAAATTAATCTGGTTAAAAAAATTGTAAATTTTGTTTTTGACTCTGAATACAAAAATTATAAGTCAGAGGATGATACAAACATAAATCACGATATCGAAAAGTACATTCAAGATACTTTTGTGGAACATGTAATCTATTCAAAGAATTACAGTTTTATGCCTTTTCAAGAGCTAATAATCTCTGGGTGTTCACGGGCACCAAGTTTTATTTATTCAATGAAGTTATCATTTGACGTAGCAGTGGAGAAAGAAAAAGATTTTGAAGCTATATGGTCACTGTGGAAAGTGATAGAACCTGAATTACATAAGATTGCTTTAAAAGATGTTAATGATCCTTATCAAGGTCTACAGAATGACTTAAATAAATTGCTACGTGGAGAGCTTTATGCAGATACTCCATGGCAAGGGCATGAAAGTGATAGGAAGTGTATGGAATGGGGTGCTATACATTTATTAGATTTTGCAAAGCAATCTGCAAGTAATAGCCATGTATTTATGGCTTTATCCTCACTAATGTATAATTTCTATGATTTATTTTTTGATAAAGGTATCCAGATTTTAGCTGAAAAATTAAAGACTAATTCTGAGCTAATAGCCAAGCAAGGAAATACAGCATTCTATTTAGAAATGTCTATTGGGAGATATTTGCAAATAGAAAATCGAGGAATGTTGAGTCGTAAAATGTATCAGATATGTCTTGTTCTTTTAACTGGTCTCGTAGAAACAGGTTCTGCACGAGCTTACTATCTTCGAGAACATCTCGTGCGTTCTAGGAAAATTAATGCTTAAAATTAGATCATTCATAAATAATTTAAATTAGGCAGTTGATTTGTTAAGGGATTATAATCATGAAAGGTCACAACCAAGCCAACAAAGGACGATTGTCTCTAATGGCTGCTTAACTTCTACTTTTAACTTCGCTTATTTATGGGAGGATTACCATCCTTTCTCAGCCCAATCTAGGCAGGATAATCCCTGCTGCAATGTAAATGCTTTAGATGTGGATGCAGAAATCGGTTGAGCCATGGCACTGTGTATCACCAGCAAGGCAATGCTGTTGATACACATAGATTTAATAAAGGCCATGTCGTTGTTATCTTTAGCTATCCTTTATTCTGTTTATTGATCACTGACCTTAAACCAGTAGCTATAGTCTTTCGGTTGACCCTTGACCAAGACATTGCTCAGTTTCACATCGTAGATGACGTTGTATTGCATTGTTCTAAAATGAAATTGCAAGTTATTGGCAAGTAGTCCGTAATTCATATTGTCATACTGGATATGATCAATCGTCTGGATTTCCTGAGTATCTCGTCTGGTCACTGTCAACGTTGCCCCTGAGAAATCTACCTGATTGTTGTCATAGGCATCCTGTGGGTTAACTAAAACTGAGAGCGATAAAGGTTCACTTTTGAGAAAGAATTTCTTCGGATAATCATGATACGGATAAGCAATAACTCCTTTGGCCACAGTCGTGGTTAAGGTTTGTGATTGATATGGATACACCGTTTTCATCGCTGCGCCTATGATGGTAGGAAAGCTTTTGGCCTGTGTGTTTGAGACTTCACCATAGGATGCTTTGGTTAAAAATGGACTTAATATGTAACGCCGATGTCCTATACTGACTGAGTTCTTTTCGGTTAACCAATTTACTAAATTTTGATCAGCACCATACCTATTTAAATTTTCATAGGATTGAATAAAATTTAGGTTGGAGGTTGAAGTACCCTGAAAACCAATATCACTAAAACAGACCCATGTGCTATCTGGAAAATGTGAGGTTTTTTCATTGACCGCCAACAGCATCGATGCCTGCATCATCTGATCTTCATGTGCATAATCGTATTGAATCCGAGGAAGTTGATGGAGTGCACGAATCTCATTCAGCGTATTGATAAATAACTGACGGTCCGCTTCACTTGGTCGGCCAGCCTCGCAAGCATTCAGATCTTTTTGACTTGCAGTACTTGCATCTAAGACATCAACAGTGAGATTGCTATTCAGTGGAAGAAACTGTTTTGTTCCTGATTGGGTCAATTTTATACTGCATTGACCAAGATCAAGGGCTTTTAATTCTCCGTCTTCAAAGGTGCAAATACTAGGGCTATTACTGGTTAAACTCAGTTCGAGTTGTTGGTCCGTCTTGAGATTCAACTGGTATGCCTGACCTTTTAAAAAGCGTTTAATCTTTGGCGGCTGAAAGGTTTGTACTCCCTTGTTTTTACATACACCGTCTTGCAGGTACTGGGTGTCTGAACAGGTCACGGGTTTTGGATCGGGATTATTATTGCCATTCCCCGTTCCGTTATCATTTGAAGATCCCGAGTTTGAATTGTTTGTTCCTGAATTTCCATTATTTGGACTCGAACTGGAACTCTCTCCTGAACTCCCGCCTCCACATCCGACCATCACCGTGCTAATAGCGACCATCAGCACCGATGGCATCAACAGTTTTGAATATGTCATGATTGATTTCCTTGTAGTGATCTATTGTTGTTATTGATAGTGTTCAGCAGATAACAGTTGACGAATTTCACTGGCCATTTTCGGACTGCGCCAAGGAAATAACACTTTAAGGCAATAATTCGGTTTAAATTGATCGCGGGTGCCAATGTTGACTTGAAACTCTCGTTTTACCGGGGAGCGATGCACGCGTTGATTGACATGGGTACCCATCATTGGATTACTGATCACGGTGGTGGTGGTTCGGTAGTGGTCTTCCACCAAGTTGTAATGACCTACTGAGGTAATGTAGTGAAACGGGTATTTAACTAAACGATGATCGGGCTGATCAAATAAAATAATGGTTTTATCTTGTGAGTTGATCCAGACACCGCGGTTTTGGTAATTAAACTGTTCGCCTTGGCGTTTGAGTTGTTCGGTCATACCGTCAAAGAAGGTATTTCCGTATGTATACATAAAATAAATCAGTACAAACCAGATCAGGTCAAAGCCAAAGAATAGGTAGCCAAACCATCCAAAGGAAAAAATTTGGCCAACAATGAGAAAGATCACGATGGGTATCACCACACATTTGACAAACAGTTTGGATTTTTTTGGGTAGTGCTCGATTGGAAAGACTTTGGGTTTGGTAAGTTCAGTCATGGTTGTTCCCCGCATGTTCAGTGCCATGGACAATCAGCAGCCGTTAAAAATAATAAAAAAGTCTATTTTTATAGGCGTGATTGAACCATCCACCGTTGGATTGTTCTTGTTAAAAAGTTTTTAATACAGCCTAAAAATTAAATTAGCCGTATAGTCCCCGTTGCAAAGCACAACAGAGTTGAACAGGTGGTGAGGCACAAATCAGAAAAGATAGATACAGCATGAGAAGCTCCTAGATGTAATAGAAGTTCTACCAAATTACTGTCAAATAATGGTGGCAGAACGAAAGAGGGTTGACAGACTGATCATCTAGGAATCAGCACACTCGAAAGTGTCCCCCTTCCGTCCTACCATAGAAAAAAGGGGGACGAGAAGATTCCCACACTCAATTTATATTCGAAAAATATAAATCTCATGTGCTAGATGAATCGGTCTGTCAAAACCGACTGGCAATGTAGGCCAGCGAACTCATATTAATTTTATTCAAAGCGTTAGTCAATTTCAGCGAGTGTTAAAAAAAAGCAATCGACTTCAAATCATCTGTTTAAGTTAAGCGGTTGATTCTTAGCATTTGCTGAAAATGAATCGATCCAATGCTGTATTAGACCTCTTGCGTAATTGTACAAAATAAAATCAACACAATAAGGAAAGCTTTAGTTTCATAACTTAAAGACTGATCATTTTTTAATTTATGTAAGAGATCTATTATTGAATATATTAAAGTTAACTACAATCGAATCAGACTGCATTCTGCAAATGGTTGATCAAGACCAGAAGCTTTTAAACAGAAATATTTTAAGAATTTAGAGGGACCGATTGTCCACAATCTTGACTAGGATCATATAACTAATCATAGTGTTAGTTCAGCTCAAGAATTAAAATTAATTTAGAGGACAAAATACCAAGCGAATTAAAGGGTCGAATTGATATATTTGTTTTGGATGTTTCCTTATAGAGGATTAATGATGCATAATGCGAACGACTTAATTATGATTGGGTTCTTAAGGTTGCAATGAAAGAGCTTGATTTTCTTTAAAATATTTACAAATTAGCTGAATAGATTGAGTGTTATGGATTTCTTAAAAAGAGCATTTATTAATAAAATCGTCGATGACCTTATTACACTTAATGGAACTGAATTTGAGTATTTCTGTAAGCCTATTTTTGAAATAATTATTGGGGAACCTGCTATTCATAAAGGTAGTAATTTATTTGCAAAACCAATCAGTAGAACGGTTGATTTTTCTACTAATAATTTTGAGGTAGTCGGTCAATGTGGAACAGATAATGATTATTTTGGAGTTTTTAGTGGTAATTTTGATGACATATTAAAACTAAAAATAGAGGATACTAAGCCTATAAAAGATATATCTTCCGCATTAAAAAATAGTGATCAATGTTCAAAAATCATTCTTTTTTCTAATCAAGAAGCAAAAGCTGGTCGTCTTGATAAGGTCAATAAAACGATAAATCATTTTGGTATAAAACAAGATGTTGAAGTTTATGATTCGGAAGGTATCGCAAATATAATTGTGGAAAATATTGGAAATCAAAGACTTATTTTGGGTATTATTGATTATCTACCTACTGCGAGCCAAATTTACTCTGCACTATCAATGCAAAATGAATTACCTCCATTACCCCATGATTATGTAATACGTGCTGACGAAAATTCTGTTATTGAAATAATAAAAAAGCATAAAGTTTCAGTAATTCATGGAGTAAGTGGGATTGGTAAAAGTAAAACAGCTCTTGGCGTAGCTCATCGGCTAATTAATGAGTTTGATTCAGTCATTTGGGTTAATCTTGGAGAGAAAAAAGAATTTGATTTTAAATCAGTAAAAATTGGAGACTTTGATAAAAATCTTAATTTAGCCCATTTTTGTTCAACATATAAAACACTTGTTATTTTAGATAATTTTTTTGGTGACTCTGATGAAATAGAATCAATTTTTCAAACATTTGCTAAAGAAGATAGTAGAGTTTTGATTACTTCATTAGAAAGATCTTCGAGAAGAGAAAATAGTTTTCATCTTTCTGAAATGACTATTGATGAAGCTAAACAGCTGATTAATAAAGGTATTGATATTGAGGATAGATATGTAGATGAAATTATTGAAACTATAGGAGGACATCCATTATGTTTAGAGTTAGTATGCCAAATTATTAATGAAGAAGAATATAATGATATTGAGATTGCTACTTTCCTTAAAGAAATTGAAGCAATACCATATGAAATGGTTCGAGGTAAGTCACAAACAATCTCGGACTTAGTTATCGGTAAATATGCTCAAAAATTTATTAAAGAATTTACTCTTATTGCTTTACTAGATGCAGAGCAGGTAAGTAATTATATTTTCAATAAAATTATTGGAATGAGAGCTATTAGAAATCTAGAAAGAGGCTCATTAATCGTCCGTTCCGGATTGAATTATTCTACTATTCATTCAATTGTATTATTATCTATTAAAAATTTGATTGGTGAATGCGGTGAGAAAAATACCCTAAAAGAAAAAGTTTGTGAAATACTTTCAGTTGATAATGAGTATAAAAACTCAGATTATTATAGCTTTTGTGTAATCCATAATGACTTATTGCAGAATCTTTATAATGAGAATCTTAGTGATAAACATAAAAAAAATTTATTGTATGCAATTATTCAAACTACAGATAATTTAGTATTTAAGTCTGAACTAATTAATGAAATAGATAAATTTGACTTGAGTAATAATACATTGGAAGATCTACTTCTGTTAATAGAAAAGTCGGAATTAAAATTAATATCTATAGATAGGAAAAGTAATGAAGAATATTATAAGAAGGAAGCTACTGAGGTAATTGAAAAATTAACTGAAATTAGTGCAAGTATACCTGAGGGAAGTAATCTTAAATTACTTATTGAGCATCATATTGCAAAAATATATTATTGGAAAAGAGATAATATTAACGCAAAAAAAATATTTAAAGAATTACTTTCTAAATATCCCTCAAGCGAACAGTGTATGCTTCAATTAGCAAGAATTTATGATAATGAAAAAAAATATCCTGAAGCTGAAAGATTCATAGATATAGTTTTAGGTAATTCTAATTATGATAAGCAATCCTATTCTGTAATTCTTTCTTTTTATGATCTAATTTCCAACTCAAGGTATAATTCATTTAGAGTAAAGTATATAGAAAATAGATGTGAAGATTTTGTATCAACAATATCTGCCACATTACGTTCTTCTTTTGATCATCCTTATAGAGTTTTAAGTTCTCTTTCAAGTTATTTAGGATACAATTTACCCAAAGTATTTGAGTCACTTTGTTCAAATTTACCAGCACCTGATAATGTCAGTAAAAATAAGAAACTTATGATAGCTTATGCGGACATACAATTTGCTTTGTATCGTTTATACAAATACAAGCCTAAATATGAAGGCCAAAATCAAAAACTTACTGAGTTATCAAAACTCGCTGAGAAATATTATATTGAGGCAGAAGCCACTAACGATTATGACAATATGAAGGTTGCAAAATTTTATATTGAAACGGAACAATACAATAAAGCTGGTGTTTACTTAGAGAAAATAAATAGTCAAGATGCTTTTTATTACCAAACTTCTGCAAAACAACTGCGAGGTATAAATAACGGTCCAGATGCTTTAGCAGCCATTGAAAAAGCAATCGATGCGACTAAAAAAGGTGAATGTAATAAAATGTTTCTATCAAGTTTTTTAAATGATAAGGCAGAGATATTAAAACAAACAGATGTAGTTGAAGCGCTTAAAATTCTCAAAGATGCAATCGAATTGGAAAAGAATTCTAAAACACGAGCAGCTTGGCAACAAAAAATGCAGGTTTGGAATAAAAATTTAGGTAAGGATTAGACATGAATTACTTTCCTTATTTTAAGTTCTAATAAAGTCAGGAAAGTTCTCTTTCTGAAGGATCATAAATATATGGAGACTAATCAAGTATTTTGTACTGTGACGAAATTGTGACTTGTTCCTAAAGAAATTAGCTTTAGTTACATTGGAATTAATGAGTAAAGCTTGAAGGCAAGCATACAAGTGATTGATATTTATAGATATTAATTTTGAAATTACGGACTCATAATCCGTTGGTCGACAGTTCAAGTCTGTCTGGGCCCACCATATAAAACAGCCACTTACGTGCACTAATCGTAAGTGGTTTTTTTGTTTTTAGATTCTGGTAAGCAAATGGTAAGCAGCTTAAATCAACATTATTTTTAATTGGCTTTATGGCATATAAATTTTAAAGATAGAGTTGTCTGTAGTTATTAAAATTCAAGTGACAACGTGGGTATGAAGTCGGTCTAATATCGTAAACTTTTTTAAGACTGCCACACGTGCATGAATCTCTTTGACTTGACTGTCAAAATTCCTAGCACTGAGTTTATCGCCTAATAATTTGCTGTAATGCTTTCTTGTTTCGACCAACTTATCGCCATGGATATCTTAACCATTCTTCCAAATGCTTCTCCGCAGACAATTAAGCACCCACTGAAATCCACTTTTTTATCCGCGCAACATCCCCATATAGTTTTCTTTAGTAAGTAAACCAAAATGTTTTTTTGCGATAAAGCACTCTATTCTAGAATCTGTTTATATAGACGCGGATTTAAAAGGCTCTCATCTATGCAAGGAATTAAATGATTAAGTTTAGAATGAGCATGAAGATCTACTTCAGCTTTTATAGATATATTTTTAATTTCATTAGACCAATTACTATTTCTATATTGTCTCCAATTTAATTTAATTTTGATTGGTCTATTATAACCATTTAATTCCATAATAAAAATTTGATTGAATAATTCATCAAATAACAAGACATGTGAACGATGGAGGTGAGGATTTTTTTTAAGTAGTAGCTCTAATGAATTTATGAGGAGTGAACAGCAATCATTAGAGAGAGCAGTACTATTAATGGTTACTCCCCAGTGATGTAATAAATACAATGTACAAAAGCTGTCGAGTGAGCCATAATTTGCTATATATTCCAAGTCGATCTTATCAAAATCTCTTATACGTCGATTAGATAAGATAATGTCTACGATATATTTAGGTAAATCATTTAAATCTAATAAAATAAGGTTTTCATCAAATGTTTGGTATTTTAAAATTTTCCAAATGGGATGATTAATAATATTAGATGAACCAATACATTTAGATTCAACACTAATTATCCGGTATTTTTGTGGTGTAGATAATCCAAATTTATACTTTTTAAATAAGCTCTGTACCTTGTGATCTTCTTGGTATCCATAAAAAAATTTTTCCATATCATAATCATTTTTATATCTACCAAAGTGTACTAACTGATTATAAAAAAAGTCATACCAACTTATTGTTTTTGCAAAATCTATCCTAGTTCTTAGCGGGCGGCCCATGTATCACTCTGACTAACTAAAGTACAACTTATCTTAACTGAAAGTTTGGCAAGAAAAACACCTTTTTGCAAAGTAACATTCCAAATTGATTTGTGGTTTTATGACTCTAAATCAACAAGGACACAAAAAAATGTCATTTAAGCATAAACAAAAGCCGATTACAGATGATCGGCTTTTATTGACCACTAGAGAGACAGCTAGGCTTTTAGGGTATGCAGAACAGACTTTACGTAAGTGGGCTTTATATGAAAATGGCCCAATTAATCCTATTAGACATGGACGTACTCTTCGTTGGAGTAAGGCGGAAGTCTACAAATTTGCTTGCTTAAAAGAAGACTGATTTTGAAGATGGTATGGACTAATTGCTCATACCTATTTACTAGGTTTCAATATGCAAAAAAAATCATTTGAAGTTCTGATCAAACTCAGAGCAGTTTTGATATTAGATTTACCAGACTTTATTCGAGGTTTTATCTTGAATCTTAAAAACAAGCTGGATGCTTACATCAAAAGAACTCTTAACACGGGGGCGAAATCGAATAAAGCCGTTGATGAATTTGAGGTCCTAAAATGGTTAATCCATAAAATTCCTCTAGATCTGCAACAGGTCGACAAGCACAAACAGAAACATGTGCATGCTGTGCTGTTTACCTGTTTTTTTACTCAATTATCCGAAGCCTTAGGTCTGCGGTTATCACAGCATATGCGATCGGAGCCAAATCTGCAGCGTCATGTTCAATTGAGTGCCAGCACCTATAAAAAATACTTCAAGTTGCATAAAGACTTGAACCTCAAGTTAGAGCAAAACCTAATTTTCAATTTTTACCCTAAAAAATTATGGTGATTTGATGAGTCAAAATGATAAATCGTCAGAGTTAGACGAAGAAACCAAATTATTGGAAGCATGGATAAATCAGTCCCTGAGCGACAAAAAACAAATTTTGAATCAGCTCTTGGCGCAAGATCAGCAGGCACTAGAATTGTATGTTGCTGCTCACGATATCCATGTGGTGATTAAAGACAATCGGATGGTGACACAAAAGAAATTATTGGCAGGCTTAACTCAATGGGCTAAAAGTGCATCTATAGGAGAACTAAACGACCAACAAAAAGCAGCACTCATCTATTCCTATCTTTTGACTGCAGTCTTGTGCGAAATGCTGAAGGGAATCATCTTGTTAGAACCTCAGGCTGAAGAGAAAGAAAGACGAGTTATTTTACATAAGTGTGAAAAGAACAATAAAATCAATACAGTATTTTATGATTTAAAACTGTTGTTGCAAAAGCAGTTTTCTCACGCTGAGGAAAATAAACAACTGTATGCAGACATCACGCAAAAACTCCAGGGGATGGATGAATTTAATGCCAATGAGTTAAAAACTCTTTTAGAGCGCAAAACAATAAAAAACGATTTTGAACAGCTTAATCTCGGCCGCCATATTCAACAATTCATTATTGTTTGTAATGAACTCATCAATAGTAGGTTAAATTCATCGTCAATCAATGTTCAGGCTTTAATCGACAACATTCAAAAGCGCATGACCCGCACATCTCATTCTGGCATATCTTCGTTTGATGTGGAGAATGATGATAAGGAACAGGATACAGAGGCCAATGTTGTCGATCCTGAACAGGATGAGATCGCCAAGCGGGTGAAGGGGAGTTTCTCTGACGACAAACAGAAACAGCTTGAAAAGCAAGCTAAGCGAATTCAGCGACGTGACTTAGCCTGTAAAACTAATCCGCTTTATCTGAAACCCAGTTTATTAACTGAGGTATATCAGCGATTGCACGAGTGTTATCAAGAAAATACGAGAAATGATGCATATCAATCGGCTCTAGCTGTGTGTGGTCTGATGTGTCTCTTGACCGGTCTGAGTCCAACGGTCTTTCAAAAGATTAAGTATTTGATTGGTATTGGTAGAATTAAAAAAAAATCAGTCAAAAAAGTCATCCATTATTATTGGGTGATCGATCCTAAGTTAAATGCCAATCATTCCGGTGCCATGCAAGATAAAGCACAGCGTTATAATCGGGCCTTAACCCTGGAATGGCGCATACCAGCACCCTGGATCACCAGTTTAGCGGCTTTAGAGGAACCTGAATTTTGTGTGATTGAGTACAATAATTTTTTGCGGGAAGTCTTTAAAGAGCATCAGATTGGTGAAATCACCTGCGGGATGTTAGAGCGACAAATCTATTTCCATCTGGATATGGAGACTGGTGATAACCTAGTCGCACACTTGTTGGCTAATCGAGATACTCATCATATCGTGCAATGGAACTATGAAGGGCGTCAGATCGATCAAATCGACCAGCATTTTCAAGGCTATATTAATGTTCTATTAGACCGTAGAAAAGGTGATCCATGGATTGAGAATGAACACCCTGGCCATATTTTTCATCGTGAGGAACGTATTGGTAGTCAGCGATGCTGGACTGTAGAGGCCGCGAGTGAATTTTTTAATCAGCTTTATCATTTTGTCAAAAACACATTAGCCAATACTCAAGCGAATCTGATCGAGAAGCTGAATGCTTACAGCATTTGGATATGGCATCTTTCCTTAATCTGCCTGACGGTACGTCCAATAGTCGGCATGCCGGGGTTACTCAAACATTACGATCCTAAGGCACAACTGCTTTATGTGCATGATAAAAAAACTGATTCACGAAAAGTAGGACGTCCTGTTCCTGTTCCTGTTACAGGCTACTGGCAGGATCATTTCAATGCATATCGAAAATATCTGACGCAAACCATCGAGACACTCGGGATAACTAGTTTTAAAGTGAAATTGGAAAACGATGGTTTTATGCTCTATGTCATCTCACATCCTCGGATCAAGTCCCAAAAAGGTCAGGTGAATCTTGCGGAAGTCGTGGAGCATTTGGAGTTACAGCCCATGTCTGCTGATTTTGTCACGAATTACCTTAAAGAGACCGTGCAGATTTATAAAAACTGGCCAAGGCATTTCACTAAAAATCATCTCGCCTTGAGTGGTGACATTCACAATACGCTATATACCCATGATAAGCAAAGCATGGGATTCAGTCACATTTCTGGATTAAGCCCTTATCTCTACAAACACGACATTCAGCAGCAAGTTAAAAGCTTGCTCAACAAACTAGAAATCGCAAAGCTTGAAGTGCTTTAAAGGACCATCTTGTGCTTGATACATCACTCGTTACGCAATTAGAAAATGCCATTAAAAGAGAAATCGCCGACATTTTTAAGGAAATTTCTCAGCTGATCACTGCTACATACACAGATGTAAATTCTGACCTTGCTCAAATTGATTTTAAGTGGCTTGATCAGCAAATTCTGGACAAGTTCAATATCTATAGAGCAGTTTTAGAGCAGCTCTGCCAAATATCCAAATTTAAGGACAATGCTGCAGATTACCTTCAATTCTGTTTTAAACAAGTGAAACGGGTTTGTAACGAGAAAAACCAGCAGTGGCAAAAGGATTACCCTTCCTATGCCGAGAGCTATGAGATTAAGTTGCCCGATTGGATAGTCTACACATCTAAACGTCTAGACAACGTTTTTTCAGGACGAAAGTTACAGCAGGGTACTATGCTCGTCGAGGTAAAAGAAAAACTGTATGTGAATTGGGCGGATTATCTCAAACAACAAACTCAAGGTATCCTCTTATACTCTACGGCTAAAGAGCAACAAAAATTAGTGAATACCTTGTTTGAATGTCTGTGTATTTCATTAATTTTTGATCAGGGATGCATGCAACCTGAACGACTGATAGCCATTCATGATGCGATTTTTCATATGAACCTGGATAGTGGCTTGCTTCCGATCTATTCAGGTGACGAAAAGGTTCAAAAAGCTTATGTCTTTTCATACACGTTGCCCTCGACAAAGTATGGCAACATCTATCGTCAGGATGGCGAAGAAGAGGCGGAGTTATGGCAAACCCAAAACATTTATTTCAATGCCTTTGCGATGCTATGTTATCGACGGATTCAGGAGCTAATTAATAGATCGCAAGGGCATGAATTACAAAGCACTTCGCCATTGCTGTGCTGGGAAAAAGAACAGAGTGAAATTGAAACGGGGAATCAGCCTGAAGCCTTACTGCTAGAAAAACTTAAAATCCATTTAAACATTGTACTGAATATGGCGGAGGAGGGGGACTCTAGAAAAGGACGTGAGGATCAGCCATTTGCACAGCTTAATCACGTGAAGCTATTTTTAAAAGGCTTGGAAAAGACCGGTTTTGCCATTTTTAAGCATATGGATTATGTCTTGTGGCAAGAGATTCCTAATCTGGATGTGTTAAGTACCAGTGTACTGAACAATCAGATCATCACTTCGCCTTTAATCTATGAGCAGTATACACAGCTCTATGATCAACTCGATAACTGGAAAACCATTCAGACCAGAATTAGAAACCTTGGCAAAAATAACCAATTTTTAGAATTGGAGATGCCTACAGTTACAGTCAAAACATTTCATGATCGACGAACCGGTCAACGCCATGAGCTGAAATCCTGGTTTTTATCTTTTCATTGGGATATCAAACCCAAACAGCTTGCGGATCAACTCCAAGAAAGCATCCAAAAATCTGAGGACTATAAATCTGCGTATGAGGCTGGAAATGGCGAGTACCTGGATTATGTAGTGGCTATTGCACATTTACGTGTGTGTCAGTGGTTAGAAAACGAATTTGCTTATCATGGGAAAGCAGCGATTAAAGTCTCAACAATCAAGCGTTACTATAGTAGTTTTGTGCTTGACCTACTTTGTTATGTTCTAGAACAGCAGATCAATCTAGATACAGCCACTGAAGAGCAGTTTGAGGAAATGTATCGCACGATTGTTGAAGAAAAACTGCTGAATGATCAGAAAAATCATAAAACGACCGCCCAAACCAACAACAATAAAAAATACAATACCTCGGGTTATGCCTTTGATCGGCTGAAAGCCTTTCACCAATACTTAGTCAAAAATCATCGTGCACCGATTGTGCAATATTTATATGAACGTCAAAGTGACGGTTTATTTTTAAAAACCAGACTCATTAGTCCGCAGATGTTTCAATTGATGATACGGATTCTTAGAGAATACCCAGAAGCTTTGGGTCTGACTGAGCAGGATGCAACCTGTTTAGAATGGGTCTATACATTGGCATTTAGACTGGGCTTGCGTATTGATGAAGCTGCCGGGATCTGTATCGATGATTTTGTATCTCCGCAGTTACGAAAACATCCTGACAATCGACAGCTCTATTATGTGTTTGAATCCGCCTTACATCAGCAGAAAGACGATCGATCTGACCATAAAATGAGAAAAACAATGGGTGATATTGATGATCTCACCCTTAGGATTCGTCTAAATTCTGAGCGTGATCTGAAAAGTGATAATGCCACGCGTCAGTTTGATTTAGCTTATTTTTTAGCACCGGACGAGTTCACAGGATTTTGTCGCTTTTATCAAAACCAGTTACCTGGCTCTAAAGCGACTGCAGCAGTCCGCAATAGAAAAATCAAACAGCTCTTTATGCTGGGTGAACAACCTTTATCCAGTACAAATTTATCAAAAATTACCCAGTTGCTGTTTAATACTGTATTAGGGACAAACGATCATCAATATACCTTTCATGCTTTCAGGCATAGTACCGCTTCACATTTGGCTATCCTTTTAAAAGGCAGCATAGCACTGGTACGTTGTTTTACTGACTATGATTCCGAGTTTGGGCGTAAGCTTAAAAAGCACATTTTACCCAATATGAAGGATGCTTCATCGCGTAGTGCACAAGCCTGGTCTCGACTTGCGCATCTGATGGGGCATGAAGACATTCGGATCACTGCAAGACATTATCTGCATCATCTGAATATCCTGATTGCTGACATGTTTTATCAAGCAAACCGTGAATATTCACCTCAATTGATCAAGGCATTATTAGGCGATAGTCAGTTGATGCATCGCGATTTCAAGGTTAAATTTCAGTCGAATGAAAGAGATATTTTAAAATTGATGAAGAAGATTCATTCACACACAGAAAATAATTCTCAAACTGCTGCATTAAAGAGCAAGAAAAAGCAGAAGCAGCCTCAACAACAGGACGTATTTTTATACCGTGAAACGTTTTTAGACGAATACCGGAAGTGGCGGGAAAAAAAAGAAATAGCAACGATCGATCCTGAAGTATTGAAGTTCATTCAATCGATCAGCCAGCCGTTTTCTCTCTATACAAAACACGTTAAAAATGATGCTAATCCTGAGGATCTTATCGGTTTTACTTGGAATAAAATGGTGACATGGTCTAGTCTCAATCAGATTGAGAAACCTTTTAACTTAAATAAAAATGTAACCCAGAAAGATCTTAAACATTTTTTTTATTGTTTAGAAAATAAAATTTCACTTGAAAAAGATCGTCCTATTTTGAATTTTAAGGCATCATCTAAAAATGACTTGATTGACTATCAAAGATTCTTAGATTTTATCAATAAACTTTATTCAAAAGATTCAGATAATTTTTCAAAAGATTCAGATAATTTTGAATGGGATGAATATAATCCGGGTGAATTTAATAATGTAAAAAAGGGCGAGGTGAAAATAAAAAAATATAAAATATGGAATAAAAAAGATAATAATTTTATTCAAAAGATGCTGTTACAAAGCGTCTTTTACAAGATGAAAGAGTGCTGATGGTATCAAAAAAGAGTGCTGAGAGGTTCTATCAGAAGTTTAGCATATGAACGGAAATTTATCAAAAAAAATACATTGAAAACATATGGATATTGTTTTTTAACTTTGCAAATTGGTTTTTGTTAGTATTTCTTTGCAGATAATCTAGTTTTTGGTGTTCAAAAATAGGGACGTTTAGGGGGGGATTTCACCCCTATTATTAGCTTTTTTGAGTGGTTTTAGACAGAAATGCAAATCTTTTTGAGAAATTTTTTAATATTTAATCTTTGTTAAAGTTAATAGAGGTATCTCGAAATTATTGTTCCTTTAAAAAAAGTATTTTATTGGTTTTAATGTGATCAATTGGATTAAGTGTTAATTTATAGTAAATGGAGTTTTTATGGTTGTGAAAATCTATTTTAGGAGTTGATTTTAATTGATTGAAAATTTTTGGTATTTTTAAAAGGATGATTCTTGCTTTTAATTTATTTAGTAGGATGCTGTTTAAAACCTAAGTGCTGTGGTTACATAAAGAATAGAAAGATGGAATTACTCTAAAAAATATAAATTAGAGATATAACTCTTTCAATAATTTGATGCAACCCAACTTGGTTTCCATCAGACTTTTGCGATGATCACCTGACTACTTTTTCAGAATGTTCTTCCTAGAAGTTTGAATGTTTTTAAGAATTCATTTACTTATAAAGATCTCTATTTTTTATCTTTCCATGATTCTATATTTTTTTAGCAGAGTACAAGTATGTGCCAGTCGATCTAAAATGACTTGTCTGTAGCATTTCGTATCATAGACTCCCCATCGGTATATAAGGATTCAATGTGCTCCTCAGATGAAATGTGATTTAGTAAATCACCAGGGGGAGTACCTGATATTATTTGTTGTGAGCAGTGCCTTTTAGGAAGGTTGTAGCAATATTCTAATGTGGAGCTTGCGCCATGGATATTGATATTCAGGTTGATGTTTATAACGTTTCCACTCAACTTACGTATTTTGAAATTTTGAATCAATCAATTTTTTGAATTTTTTAGGTAGTATACAAGAGTTGTCAAATGGTGTGATGCAATTGAAATAGTAATCTCAGCGTTAAATAATTTAATAGGACTTACGCACTATCATTTATAGATTCTCTGTGGTAGCAGATGATTTTTATCGAGAATAAAGTCATCAATGAAGTCTTTGATGATTGGTCTAAATAAGTTCTTTTGC
>NZ_JBPKBJ010000057.1:0-19910 GCF_051390655.1 Acinetobacter sp. P1(2025) | reverse complement strand
TCTACGTTTGATTGGTTTTGGAAAAAAAGAAGAATTTAAGAAAGTGCTCGCAATTTTAAGAAAGAAAAAGCCTGATAGGACAAGGGCCCTATGAAATTTGTCGTGTACAGAGATTCCAATTATAGTTAACCTGATTACTAAAAAGTGTTTTAACCATAGGTAGGTTTATTTTAGGACTAACAATATTTTCTCCCCCCTCAAATTTATGCTGCCCTGCCTTGCTTTCAAATAAACCACCTGTTTTAAATAAAATATTGCTACCAATCTCAATCTGTGAACTTCCTCCAGTTAAAATAATCTTTTTAGCAGCTGTAATATAAATCTTATCTTCTGTTGAAATAATCTGAATACCTTGCTTGGCAATTAAATCCATGCCTTCCGACTGTGCATGAGCTTCAAACTTACCCTTCGCGGCTACTTGTTTAATACCATTTTGAGCGGCAAACATACTGATTCTATTTTGAGCGTGAGCAATCAAATTATTTTGTGTACTTAGATTAATACTGTCCGCTGCAAAGTTATTTATTTGTCTATCTGCTGAAATATGAATGTCCTCTTGCGTACTCAACCCAATCCCATTCGGTGAACTAAGCAGCAATAAAGCTTGATTAAACTTGGAAATCTCTTTTTCAATTTGTTCCGCAAATTGTTTTAATTGCTCTAACGACTCAATCTCATCTGTTTGCTGATTCTTAGCAACTTCACTGAGTGCTTTGGCGTTATTCTGATTACCTTCGAGTTGCTGCTTGGCTGGCTGTGCATCTAAATGCTCACCTTGGGCTTGATTTTGTTTATGCGTTGAAAGGAATAAACCTTGTCCTGCCCGAACCGCACCCCAAGCATCGGTTCTTAACTCAAAACCTTCCCCACGACCTTGGCTCGTCTCTTGTTCTTTCGGATGACTTAAATTACCTAAGTTCAGTTGGGTTGCTGCATGGCTACTTTGCAACTGTGTACTGATTTGTCCTGTTGTATCATCGAAACGTAACTGGTTAAAACCACTACCATTGACTTCTTGACTACGGATACCACTGAGTTTTTTAGTATCTGGAAGCTGCCCTTTAGTATCAAATTTGGTTGGAGAACGTTGCGCTTCATGGATTCGTCCTGTCACAAAGGGGCGATCAATATTGCCATCAAAAAAATCAATAACGACAACTTCACCGATACGTGGTAAGAAGCGAGCTCCATACCCCTCTCCCGCCCAAGGTGTTAACACATCGACCCATGCTGAATCGGTATCATTGTCATTACTGCCCGCACCGCCATCATGTCCATGATCATCACTTCGGGTAAACAGAAAGCGAACCTTAATACGCCCCCATTCATCTACATAAATAGTTTCCCCCTCTGGTCCAACAACTTTAGCGCGTTGTGGATAGGCGATTGGGCGATGCTGTAGAGGATCATATTCTGGTGTAATTTTGATTTGACGGCGAATCAATGTCAGTTCATTTGCCTGCCGCTCAGCCTCTTCATCTTCCAGTGCATGCCAACGACTTTGTTTTAATAATTGACGTACCTGTTTCTGTAAATCTTTCGGTAAATTATTTTGGTTGTAGAACGTTTTAGCAATAATCAAGAACTCTTGATCTACGACGTCATGCTGATTAATTTCTGGATGATCAATCAGGTTGAACCAATATCCTACTTGGCTGTCACGCACAGAACTATAAGCATTAAAAAACTTGGCCTGAAAAGCATACCTATCATTTAATATTTGATTTTGCTTTTCTAATTGGCTGTTACCTGAAGCTGTAGCTTGATCTTCACCTTTTAAATCCTGCATCCATGCTGGACTTACATGCCATGCTTGTTCAAGACCTAAACTGACTGAGTCAAAACTTGTGGAATGACTATGTGTGGTGATGACTGAACCAGCGCCTTCGTCTTGTGCTAAAGCATCAGGCTGCCAACGTTGCAGATGGACAGCTGTGGGTTGCAAACTTCGCACCGCGACAAAACCTGTAATACTGTCTTGGTATTCGGTTGCACTACTTCGATGATAGCGAATACCACGTCGAGCTAAGGCTTGATATTGACTATTATCATCAATCAATCGTAACTTTTGTGATTGAATCGATATGGAAAAATGCGGAACAAAAAGCTCTGCTTCATCAATGAGCCAACTAATCCCTTCACTACGCCATAGGCGTGTAAGAAAATCATAATCAGATTCATTATGCTGCATCACAAATGGACGCACATCATAACTTTGCTTTAGTCCATTCAGATCAAGACTCAAACTTGCAGCAAATAATGGGCTTTTTTCTTGCCATTCTTTGAATAAAACTTCTGTAACTTCAACGATTGTTTTATTCATAAAAACACGACTATTGCGGCGTTTATGCCATAAGTTTGTCGCATCATTCAGAGTCAGTTTATATAGAGTTAAGGCACCATCACTTTGTCCATAGCATGCTTCAGTTACTATGCCAGTCATACGGAACAACTGTCCTGAATCTGTGACTTGATCCACAGCCAGTTGAACACCGATAAATTGTTTTAATGCAATATGAGCATTGGTAGAGAGGCAAATTAATTCCGCATGTAAGCCATCATTCAGTTGATGCTTTCCCTCGATACGCTGTAAAAAAACTTGGTTATTTAATTCTTCATTAGAAAATTGTACGTGTATTGCACGTTTTTGTGCATTTAGCCCTATTTTTTCTAATACATTAGATATATTAAAAAGCATTTTTTTATAATCATAGGATAAAGAAACGGCTGCACTTTATAAAAAAACAGAACTATCTGTCTATAATTATATTTTATTTTTAGCAAATCTTTACATTTTCGCTTATCAATAAAAAAAGAGCCTATAAATTTCGGCTCTTTTTATTCAAAATAGTATTTTAAGCTTTAGTAGAATCATATTTTCTAAACAACTGCCACAAACAAATCAGCAGAATAAAACTAAAATATACCAAAGACCAAACAGGTAACGACTGACCTAAAAAAGTCCAATCGATCAAGGCGCATTCACCAGAACCGGTTAGCACTTGCTGTAAAACCGTTTTCATCGGCAAAGCTTCTACCAAATAATCCAAACCAGGACCACAACTTGGCACTTGATCAGGTGGTAGATTCTGTAACCAAACATGACGTGCAGCAACACCCGCAGACCAACCAATTGATAAAGTCGCTAATAATGCATAAAAACGTTTGAAGCCATTCGAAATCGGATTGTGAATAAACGCAATCAATGCGATAAATCCCATACCGATCAAACCAATACGTTGGAAAACACAAAGTGGACATGGTTCTAATCCTTGTACGTGTTCTAAATACAAGGCAAATGAGATACCAATAATACTGGTCAGAACAAGTAAAGCACTGACCAAACGATAATTCCAACGCATGGGAAATCCTCTAAAAAATTTTTAACGGTATTTTGCAAGATATTGTCTAAAACTCATGTCGTTATCTTGTTCAAGTTCAACCTGTTTTTGCAACGAAGTTTGTGCTAGCTCACCAAAATACTGTTTTCTTTCTTGGTTTAATACATGCTGATCATAATATTGCACATGTTGCTGGGCCATAACGCTGCCAAAACTCCATGTACCACCATGCTTCAAGGTATCTTCAATGACATGTGCTGAAAGCGTATTTTCAACATGTGCTAAGCGTTGTTGCATCACAACAATTGCGTCTTGATACAACTGTGTTTGATTCGCTTGATCGAGTAAAGTCGCACATTGCTGCATAGTTGCCAAATGCTGCTGTGCCCAAGCTTGAAAATTCATTGTTTTCTCACCAAGCTCAATCTTTACATCAGCTGCACGACCTCGATTCACAACCTCTGTTTGATTGCGATCAATCTGTTCTTGTTCATCTGCATACAACTCTGGACTATCACTTAATAAACAATATAAAGCTAGACTTTCAAGAAAACCTGCAGCGATCTCATCAATACCGATTGAACTATACGGATTGACGTCAACAGCACGAAGTTCGACATAACCAACACCACGATTTTTCAACGCTTGTGATGGCGTTTCACCGGCCTGAGGAACTTGTTTTGGACGGACCAAACTATAGTATTCATTTTCGATCTGAAGCACATGATCATTAATTTGGATAGGTTCACCAGACTCATCGTCTAAGCCCAACGCACTAAACTCTGGATAAGGTGTATGAACTGCTTTCTGCAATCCATCCAAATAGTCATGCAGATCGTTATAATGAATGCCTAATTCTTTCTGTGCTGAGTTTTGGTATCCCAAACGCCCCATACGTAAAGCCGTAGCCTCTGGTAAATACAAAGTGCCTTTAACCAAAGGTTGTAAATGATGTTCACGACCTGTCAAGAAACAACGACAGACTGATGGACTGGCTCCTAATAAGTACATCACCAAAGGAGTTAAACGAATGAAATTACGAATCAAGCCAAAATAACGATGGCTACGATAATCTTGAGCACTGAGTTGTTTTAATTCTTGATCGCTTTCTTGCTGTTGTAACTCAGCAAACAATTGATCAGGAAAAGATAAATTATAATGCACCCCTGAAATCGTCTGCATACGGCGACCATAACGTACACCTAAACCACGGCGATAAAGGGTTTTAAAACGACCAATATTCGAGGTTCCGTACTGTGCTAATTGGATATTCTCTTCATTATCATCCAACATACATGGCATCGACAGTGGCCATAAGCGCTCACCTTCTTCGAGGTGTTGATGCACCACGGTGTGAATATCTCGCAATTCATCTAATGCCGCAGCAATAGTGGATTGAGGAGTGGTAATAAACTCCATCAATGCTTCTGAATAATCCGTTGTAATATGAGGGTGCGTGAGTGCAGACCCTAAAGCTTTTGGATGATTTTTTTGTGATAAAAATCCATTGCTTTGCATTCTTAAACTTTCACGTTCTATGCCGCGTAACATCCCCTTCAATAGCGAAGCATCTACCCATGTTGGAATCACAGAGGAAGAAAATGTGTTGGGTTGATTCATAATTTATATGCTCGCTTATTCAAGATCGGCCAACAAGATAAGTGTTAGCGACTTCGTTATTCTGCCAATTATAACGACAATTGTGATCTAGTCATCTGATTTAATTTGGCAATTTTTATCACAATCTTGTTACATAAGACACGCTGAATTTGTGATTTTATTAAAATAATCGATCTTTCATTTGGCACTTCTTCATGCAAGCACAAGACATTCTCGACTTTTGGTTTGATCCGAATCATCGTTCACTTTGGTTCGCGAAAAGTGATGCTTTTGACGATAAAATTCGCGAGCAATTTCAAATAATTCACCAGCAAGCAAGCCAAGCAGAACTTTGGTCTTGGCGCAAAACACCAGAGGGTCGTTTGGCTGAAATCATTGTACTCGATCAATTCTCTCGTAATATCTACCGTGACCAAGCACAAGCATTTGCTTATGACAGTTTGGCATTGGCACTGGCACAGGAAGCGATTAGCTTACAACTTGATGCGCAATTGAGTCCTGAACAACGTTCTTTCTTATATATGCCGTTTATGCACAGTGAATCTAAATTGATGCATGAATATGCCCTCAAGCTTTTTCAACGCTTGGGTAATGAAATCAATCTGAGTTTTGAAAAGAAACATAAGATCATTATTGATCGTTTTGGCCGCTATCCACATCGAAATGAAATTTTAGGTAGAACATCAACGGCGGAAGAGTTGGAATTTTTAACCCAACCCAACAGTAGCTTTTAAATCAGTTTTACAGACATTGAAATAGGAATTGCATATGAAAACTGTATTGAAATGCACCCCTCTCCTTGTCGCATTGGCATTTACAGGGTGCGCGACCATTTCACAACAACCCAAAACCTTTGACCAACTTGGTCAATTCACCGCTTATCCATTAAATAGCAAAACGTATCGTATTGGTTTTCAAGCAGGTCCAAATCTAAGTTATGGTACAGCTGAAGAAATTACCTTATTAAAAGCTGCTCAAACAACACTCAAAAATGGATACCGTTATTTTACGGTTGTGGATGACCCAAGTAATGCGCGGAATAAAGTACCGCGTCAGGCTGTGATTTATCCATCACCTAGCTATTATCCATATGGCTACTATCGTCGCCATCCAGCCTTTTGGCCCGATCCATTCTATGATATGCCTCAAGTGGTCAATATTGATCCAATCCAAGTGTCGTATACTATCGAGTGTTTCAAGACTCAAGATCAATCTCCAGATGCTTTTGACGCGCAAATGATTTTGCAATCATTAGGATCTAAGTACGGATTGAGTCCATCAGGAGATGTGTTACAGCCCGCTGTGCCCACTCAAAACAAAAAGTGAATAAAGGATGACTAAATGAATTCAGTCGAAGAAATCCACGTACCTAGCCTCCAGAGAAGTAAATACTTCGCCACGATGGCACTGATTATTGCGGTAGTGTCATGGATTGGCTTAATGGTCGCGGCGCATTTTTTTCCTGAATACAAATGGATCATCCATATATTTATGCTTGGTGCGGAAGCAGGTGTGGTTGGTGGTTTAGCAGACTGGTATGCTGTTACAGTATTATTTCGTAATCCTTTCGGCAAAATGCCTTTACCGAAATTACTCCGTGACCACACGGAAATTATTCCACGTAATAAAGCCCGTATTGCCGAATCGATGGGTCGCTTCGTCCAAGAAAACTTTTTATCACCGCAAATCGTAGAACGTAGTCTCAAAAATGCAGACATGAGTTTGGCAATTGGTGAATGGTTAGCCAATCCTAAAAACAATACGCAAGTGGTGCAGATGATTCAGCACACAGTCCCTAGAATTTTTGAATTTGTCAGCCAAGATCAAATTGCTCACTTTGTACAGAACAATAGTGTGCAATGGGTTCGTAGCACCAAAATCAACAAACTTGCCAGTGAAATGTTACGTGCTGTTTTAGATAATGATTTCCACCAAGATGTATTGCAACGTGGGCTTGATCTAGCACATGAATGGATGGTGTCTCATCCTGAAGAAGCACGAGACCTATCTCGTAAATTATTTCAAGAATTAGGCGTATGGAAACTGGCAAAAGGTGCGAGCTGGATTGGAATTGATGTACAACAACGGACGATTGATTCACTGATCGAAAAAGTTGAATCGATGTTAGCTAACCCTGATCACCCATGGCGCCAAGACATTGAAGCCACAACACATACGCTCATGTTACAACTTGCTGATAACGATAGCGAAGCCAGTCTACGTCTAAATAGTGGCAAGGATGCTTTGCTCGATAGTCCTCAGGTGCTCAATTTTATTAGTGGTGCCATCGCGATCCTATGTGATGCAATTAAAACAGATTTAATGCAAGAAGATTCAGGTATCGCGACGAATTTAAGAACTGCGATTCAACAGCTTGGTATAAGCTTGATTCAAAATGAAAAAGTTCGTGAAGTTTTGAATGAAAAAATGGTCGGCTTAGCAACCAACTTCAGTGAACAATATAGCGATAAAATTATTCGTTATATCAGTGAGCGCATCCACGAGTGGGATTCTCGAGAAATGATCGCCAAAATCGAAAGCGAAGTGGGCGGCGATTTACATATGATCCGTGTGAATGGTGTGATTGTCGGCGCATTTATTGGTTTAGCACTTGGTGTCATTCGTGCAATTGTTGAAAACGTTTTATAAACGATAGAGCCATATACGGTAGAGTCTTTCGACTTTGCCATCTTTTGCCCTAAGCACTCTGTGATTAGGGCTCATCCCATCTTCCCAACAAAAACACATAAAGAGAAGGGTCTCTTTTCCTGTCATTCATCAGCAAACCAACTGCTTACTTTCTTGATAATAACGTGCCAAAGCTTCGGTATCTTGTTTTAAAAAGGCAGTTAAGTACGCTTTTACTTGAACCAGTGACAGATGGCTAAAATGAATTCGCTCTTTTGCCTGAAACTGCACTAAACCAAAGATTTGTTTTTTAGCAACGACCACAGGAATGTCTGTTTTTACCGTGAAGCTCAACTCTTGAGATGAGGCATAGGGATTTAAAACGATTTCAATGGTGTGTTCTGTATTACCATCTGTAATGGTAAAAGTCGGGCTTGCACCGTCGAGCTGCAACCAACGATTGAGTTGTTGTTTCCAACCCATTCTGTCAAATCGAGTTAATACCCCAATGGTATTTAATGCTCCACATTGTTCCACATCATTTAAATCAAGATGATGCGGATAGCGTATTTTTAGATCGAAATTGTCCATTGCTTAATGTCCTATTTCACAATTATTCGTATTTATTTTAATCTCTCGATATAAATTATATCGCTTAAATAATTAAATTAAAATACCATATGTGATTGAAAAATAATAATTTATTAGACAAATTTAACTAAAAAATGACCAATTATGTCACTATTGTTTTTATTAAGACACTATTCCACTATTTCTCTTGATACTTGGCACATTATTGAAGCAAGGAAGAGACGTAAATCTCTGTTCGCACAAGTTGCGACGATTTGGATATCTCATCCTTTTACCGATACAATCAACTCAAAACAAAACGTAAATTAGGTTAATCACCATGCTGCAACTTCAGTCAAAACTTCCAAGTCAAGGTGTGACCATTTTTAGTGTAATGACTGAACTCGCTCACAGGCTCAATGCCTTGAACCTATCACAAGGTTTTCCTGATTTTCCTGCCCCACCCGCTCTGTTAGAAGCACTTAGCCAAGCAACATTAGATGGCTATAACCAATACCCAGCGGGAGATGGTGTACTGGCTCTGCGCGAACAGTTAGCACAACAATTTCTGCAACGTGATCAATTAAATTGCGATCCCATCACCGAAGTTACCATTACACCTGGTGCAACCATTGCCATTTTCTGTACAATCCAAGCCTGTATCCACGCTGGTGATGAAGTCATTATTTTTGATCCAAGCTATGACAGTTATGCACCTGCGGTACAACTCGCAGGTGGTAAGTCGATTCATATTCATTTGGAAGCACCTTCATTTCAGGTAGATTGGCAAAGGGTTCAAGACAGCATCACTGCCAAAACTCGCATGATTATTGTCAATACACCACATAATCCTACAGGAGCAATTTGGTCAGAGCAGGATTGGCAACAGCTGATTCAACTTATTGAAGATAAAAATATTGTTATATTGTCTGATGAAGTTTATGAACATCTGGTCTTTGATGGGAAAAAACATTTTAGTGCTCTAAGTTTTCCCGAACTGCGTAAACGTAGTTATGTCATTGGTTCTTTCGGAAAGACCTATCATGTCACGGGTTGGAAAACAGGATATTGTGTTGCTGCACCAGAATTAATGCGTCTATTTCGACAGATTTATCAGTACGCTAATTTTTGTGGTACTACACCATGCCAAATTGCACTGGCTAATTATATGCAGCAGCATCCTGAGCATATTCAAGAACTTCCTCATTTCTACCAAGCAAAACGTGATCGTTTTAATGCTCAAATCCGAGACTCACGTTTTAAATTTCTACCATCTCAGGGAACCTATTTCCAAAACCTCGACTATAGTGAAATTCGACCTGATCTAAATGATGTGGAGATGTGCCAATTCCTTGCAGAGCAACACAAAATTGTCGCTATCCCAATTTCCGTCTTTTATCAGCACCCTCCTGAATCGCTCAGACTCATTCGATTTTGTTTCGCTAAAACCGATATAACCTTGCAACGTGCGGGAGAAATCCTCATACAGTGTTGATCAACAAAACATAAACCGAACTCAACCCAAGCTCGTGCTGCATATGTTATTTTGAAGAGATGATTTGCGTTTCCAATAGACGCGTAAAGGAGTTTAAATGACGCCACGCCAAACGTTGGTGATGCAACCCAATCTCTGGAAAACCTTTTTTGTTTTTCTTGTCCCGCTAATCGCCACAAATATTTTGCAGAATCTTTCGGGTACGATTAATACGATTTTTGTCGGTCAGATGATGGGCGTGGATGCAATTGCAGCCGTTTCTGTGTTTTTCCCTATCCTATTTTTCCTCTTGGCGTTTGTGATTGGAATTTCAGCAGGCACTACCGTATTAGTTGGGCAAGCATGGGGAGCACAAAATCTTGAAAAGGTGCGCTGTGTCATCGGCTCAACATTATTTATTACCCTGATTGGGGGCACCTTGATTGCCATTTTAGGTCTGGTATTTGCTGAGCAGATTTTAAATGTGTTGGGCACCGACCCTAAAGTCATGCATCTATCATTACCCTACGTTCAATGGATGCTGGTGGGTAGCCCGTTATTATTTGTTTATATTATTTATACCTCGATTTTACGGGGTGTTGGCGATAGCGTGACACCGCTAATTGCCTTGAGTTTAACCAGTTTAATTGGCTTGGTGGTTACACCTGTTTTATTAAAAGGCTATTTTGGTTTTCCTGAATTGGGCATTATCGCACCTGCAGTTGCCACCATCATGGGTTATGCGGCTGTACTCATTTTTCTAGCTTTCTACTTAAATTATAAAAATCATCCTCTTAAAATTGATCGACAACTGATTCGAAGTATTCGTCACGATCCAAATTTAAGTAAATTAATTTTAAAACTGGGTATTCCAACAGGCGTACAAATGGTCACGACGTCTTTGGCTGGCTTAGTGATTATTGGCTTAGTTAATCGTTATGGTGCACACGCAACTGCCGCATATGGCGCAGTCAATCAAGTTCTGAACTACATTCAATTTCCAGCTATGTCGATCTCCATAGCAGCATCAATCTTTGCCGCGCAAGCAATTGGCGCTGGAAAATCCGACTTATTGGCAAAAGTGACACGGACTGCCTTAGGCATGAATATCTTGTTTACAGGAACACTCATCACTTTGGCTTATCTATTTTCTAAGTATTTAATGGCGCTTTTTATCACCGATCATAGTGTGGTGGTATTAGGGCAACAGCTATTATTTATTGTGCTATGGTCAATTTTGTTTTTTGGTGCAAGCGCTATTTTTGCTTCAATCATGCGTGCCAGTGGCACAGTCAATGTCCCAATGATGATCAATATTTTGACCATCCTTCTGATCGAAGTGCCTTGTGCTTATTGGTTTAGCTCAATGTGGGGCTTAAATGGTATTTGGACAGCTTATGCACTCGCCTTTGTGTGTCTATGTATTTTCCAAGCAAGTTATTATCAATTTGTCTGGAAAAAACGTGATATTAAACGACTCATCTAATAAATAAAAAAGCCATTCAAATCTGAATGGCTTTTTTATCAAGCATATAAAGCTTAAAGCATCTTAGTTGCAAAAGCTGCAATACGTTGATAGCCCGTAGGGAATAGGCGTTGGAAAGAATCTACAATTCGAGCATCTGTTCCAATCAACAAACGGCGTTTATCTTTTAATACCGCAATTAAAATTTGACGTGCAGCTTCTTCTGGTGGTGTACGCAAGAATTTATCAAACTGCTTGATTGATTTGCCTGGATCCATACCTAGACTCTTTAAGCTGTCGTTCATCTTTGCAGCTTTGGCAATATTGGTACGAATACCACCTGGGTGTACGCAAAGTGAACTTACACCACTCTTTTCAATATCAAGTTCTTGGCGTAATGACTCTGTGAAACCACGTACCGCAAATTTTGTTGCATTATAAGCAGATTGAGTTGGTTGTGATGTCAAACCAAAAATACTTGAGATATTGATGATGTGACCATCTTTAGTTTGTTTGATGAATGGAAGGAATTCTTTAGTTCCATAGACCACGCCCCAGAAGTTAATTCCGACGATCCACTCTAAATCTTCGTAGCTTGCACCTTCAACGGTAGAACCCAATGCAACTCCTGCATTGTTAAAGATCATATTGACACAACCATGATCTTGAACTGTTTCTTGTGCCCATTGTTTTACCGCTTCGCGATCAGAAACATCAAGCACTTTGGTTGTAACTGTAATTGGATTATCTTTAACAAGCGCAACAGTTTGTGCCAAGCCTTTTTCATTGATATCGCTCAATGACAAGTGACAACCTTGTTTAGCCAATAAAACTGCCAGTTGTTGTCCAATCCCAGAACCTGCACCTGTGATCGCTGCGACTTTATTTTTAAAATTTTTCATTGCCTATCCTTTGTATTGCGAATGAATTGCACACATTTGAGTAGATCATGTGCAGTTTGAGTTATAACCAATATAATTTTGACAATACATATTGTCAATATAGTACAATATCACTTTAAGACAAATGGCAAGAATCAACATATTGCTTGTCATATTAGGTCTATTTACATTTCATGACCTAAGATCTTGGAACGAGACAAAGCATATTGTGTGGAATTTAGTTATGCTAGAGCCGCATAAAGAATCGACAATTGGTAAAAAATGTTATTGTCGAGAGTGTTAGGGCTAAGATGTTTCCACAAACTTCGTTATAAAATTTAACAAGGGGAATAATTTTGTCTACCTTTTGCAAGTTGTGGTATGGATGGTCATCTTCATGATTTTTGATCTGAAATGACAGTAATTCAATGCAAACTCGTCCGAGCCACACGATTTAAAGATTTTTTAGGGAACGGTTTTTCTAATGACGACTCAAGATCAGGCGACACGTAAAAAAAAGAATGTTGACGCGAAAGAACGCCAATTTAAAGGGCTGTCTTTGAGTGAGCGTAAAGAAGCGCGCCGAGAGAAACTGATTGAGGCGGGTATCGCCACTTACGGGACACAAGGTTTTTTCTCTGTCACTGTGAAAGATGTCTGTAATGAGGCAAAACTTACTGAACGCTATTTCTATGAATCTTTTAAAAAAAGTGAAGAATTATTCCAAACCGTTTTCTTAAAAATGATTGGAAAAATGCAAACTTGCTTGACCCAAGCGGTCATCATGGCTGCCCCTGAACCTAAAAACATGGTGACTGCAGGTTTATCTGCATTGCTCACTGCGATTAAAGATGATCCGCGTATGGCACGTATCATTTACATTGATGCCATGCTCGTTCAAGACTTACATAACCAAGCCACCATTCAAGAAACATTGACGCAATTTGACCGTATTATTCAGGCTTTCGTCATGATCACGATGCCGAATGCCCCTCAAGGCAATGATGAAGTGTCGTTAATGGCTACAGGGCTGAATGGATACGTGACTCATATTATTATTCGTTGGGTCTCTGAAGGCTTCAAACAACCACTTGATGAAGTTCTTGCAGCCTGCTGTGCCGTGTTTTTATCCTTTATCGAAACCACATCACAAAAAAATTAAAATCCTTTTACAGTTTTGTTACAAAGCAAATGCTTAAATGATGATTTGATTAAACAAATGAATTCATTTGATTTATTAATCAGCAACCTGTCATCATTTAGTCATTGCTCTGCCCCACAATTGTCACAATTTATTGCTAAATTCGACTTTATTAACTCTTTTGCAATGATATTGTCATAATTAATCTTTGTAATAAGCCTGTCATAACAACAAAACGGTTCACCGTTACAGATATTAAGGGTATTGCGCTGTGAAAGATGACTATATTTTAATTGTCGATGATGAACTACCGATCCGCGAAATGATCCATACATCTTTGGATATGGCAGGCTTCCAATGTTTGCAAGCGGAAGATGCTAAACAAGCGCATCAGATTATCGTTGACCAGCGTCCTGCTCTTATTTTGCTGGATTGGATGCTACCGGGTGGTGTGAGTGGTGTCGATTTGTGCCGTCGCCTAAAACGCGATGAAAACTTAGCAGAAATTCCTGTGATCATGTTGACCGCACGCGGTGAAGAAGACCATAAAGTTCAAGGTCTTGATGCTGGTGCTGATGACTACATGACCAAACCATTTTCTACTCGTGAACTGGTTTCACGTATTAAAGCAGTGTTACGTCGTGCCAATGCTCTGAGCGGTGAAAAAGTTATTGATGCCAATGGCTTAATGCTTGATCCTGTCAGCCAGCGTGTAAGTTTTGGAAACAGCATCCTCGAGATGGGGCCGACTGAATATCGTTTGCTTGCTTTCTTTATGACTCACCCTGAACGTGCATATACACGTGCTCAATTACTTGACCAAGTTTGGGGCGGCAATGTATATATCGAAGACCGTACTATTGATGTACATATTCGTCGTTTGCGCAAAGTGTTAGAACCATTTGGTGTTGATCGTTTTGTTCAAACGGTACGTGGCACTGGTTATCGTTTTTCTACACGAGCTGACTTAGCAGCAGGTTAAAACCATTTATGTATGAACCTTATCCCGTCCCTGAACTGGCACGTGAGCACCAACAATTTCGTTACAGCAGTTTGTGGACGTTTGCAAAACAAGATTTAAGACTGTTGATGTTTTTCTTATTGATTGCAAGCTTAATTGGATTTGGGGTTGGATACTTTTGGAGCTGTATCTTTGTTGCCTTTGTTGTTTTTTTTCTTTTGCAGCTCCGCTCGCTTTATCTAGTCAATGATTGGATTTCAAACCGTCCCTACGATATGCCACCTAATCTAAATGGCATTTGGGGCGCACTATTATTTAATGTCTATCGCGCACAACGTCAAGAACGAATCGTACAAGCTGAGATGGTGGGATTAATTGATCGTGCTCAGTCATCATTAGTTGCATTAGCTGAAGCGGTGGTTTTAATCGATGATCAGCATCAAATCGAATGGTGGAATCCTGCTGCTGAAAAGTTATTGGGAATTAATCCTTTAGATCGTGGTCGCAATTTACTCTCTATTTTGCGTCAACCCAATTTCATTGAATATTTCAAAAATAGTGATCAAGCACCAGATGGAATTCGTCTTCAAGCACAGATGGACGAAGAGCGTTATGTACAAGTTAAAATCACACGTTTTGGTGGGGAAAGCCGTCTCTTGGTTGCACATGACATTACTCGTATGCATAACCTTGAACAGATGCGTAAAGATTTCGTGGATAATATTTCCCACGAGCTACGCACGCCACTAACGGTATTGAGCGGATACCTTGAAACCTTTACCGATCAAGATGATATTACCCCACGTTGGAAACGTGCATTTACCCAGATGCAGTCGCAAACCAAACGTATGAATGCTTTGGTCAATGATTTATTACTATTATCCAATTTAGAGAATAATAAAAAAGTCGCTAAAAATCAGATTATTGATATGGCAAATCTGATGAATCAATTATTTGATGATGCACGTGCCTACAATCTCGACTATGGTCATACACTCAACTTAGATATTGATAGCCACTGTGATCTGATTGGTTCAGACATGGAAATTGCTAGTGCTTTCAGTAACTTAATTACTAATGCCATTAAATACACACCCAAAGGTGGAATTATTACCATTGGTTGGCACGAAGATGGTGATCATGCCTATTTTTCTGTCCAAGACAATGGTATTGGGATCAACCCTAAACACCTCCCTCGCCTAACGGAGCGTTTTTATCGGGTTGATAGCGCTCGTAGTCGTCAAACTGGCGGCACAGGTCTAGGTCTAGCGATCGTTAAGCATGTGCTGATGCAGCATGGTGCACATCTCGAAATCACCTCTAAAGAAAATGAAGGCTCTACATTTACAGCAGTGTTCCCGAAAGAACGCCTTTACCATATGATCTAAAATAATTACAGGGAACTGCCAAGTTCCCTGATTTATGATGTTTTTCTATACTTTTAAATAATATAATAAGTTGTTGTTTCATTTCGCTATTTCTACACTTCATCTCGATGTAAAAACGACTTATGATTATTTCTTTAATTCGCAGCTTTGCGTTACTCCTCGGACTCAGTACTGCTTTTCATATTCAAGCAAGCCCTTTTGATCCTCTAATTGGTACATGGAAAGTTGTCGATGAACGCACTGGTTCTTATGTGTCAGATATTGTGATTCGACGCAATTCTAAAACAGAACAATACAGTGCTGTCATCGTCAAAATGTATCCCTCCGCTAAAGAGGTCGCTCCGACTACTTGCACAAAATGTACAGGTGCTTTGAAAGATCAACCTATCGTCGGTATGGAAGTATTAACTAAGCTCAAAAAACTCAATCAAGATGAGGAATTTGGTCAAGGTGTCTGGATCAACCCTTATGATGGTTATAAATACAGTATTCAAGGACGTTTAAGCAAAACTGGTAAAATGCTAAATATCAGTGCCAAACATCCAAGTAATAATAACTTTCGTGCTATGACATGGATTCGCTTATAAAAAATATACATCGTTTAGTGTCATAGTTAAAAAAATATGGGGGCTTTTAATAAGTCCCCATATTTATATGCAATCATGATTGCTTGAATAGGCTTTGATTTAAATTAAAGCTTTGTCGTTAAAGGCAATGATTTAGTTTCAAGCAAGTGACTTGGCAAGCCAAATAAATGATCAAAAAAGTAATTATAAACAAAGGTATAGCATGGAATAATGATCATTAAACTAAAATCTAATAAGAAGGCTTTGACTAAACTGATTTGCATCCACCAAGCAATCAATGGAATCAAAATAGTGACTAAGACCACCTGAAAACCGATAGCATGCACAACACGTCTAAAAATGGTTCGTGTCTTAGAATGCTGTTGTTTTTCCCACCACTCAAAGGCATAGTTGTAAAAGAAATTTACGCTGACAGCGATCACCGCAATTAATAATGACAAAGGTCCAGTGTGACTGATCGTTGAGCCTGAAAGTACAGCCAAAATCATCGCACAAATCAAAAAACTGAGCACTTCATAGAAAAATACATAGGTCACTCTTCTTTTCATTCCTTGCATGACAGCACCTCAAAATCAACAAAACGTGGATTTTACGCGCTCTTTCTGATAAAAAAAGTTAATCGTGATCAGTTTTTCTGACAAGCAAGGCAGAGATAAATATGAATAGTGAACAGCTAGAATTAATTCTTGAAGTGATTGATCGAGGCAATTTCTCTGCTGCAGCACGTGCTTTAAATCGAGTTCCTTCGGCTGTGAGTATGGCCATTGCGAATTTAGAAGCAGAATTGAATTTAAAATTATTTGAACGTAGCAAAAATCATTTAGAACCTACTGAGATTGCCCTATCTATTGAACCGCATGCACGATTAATTGTGACCAAATTGCGTCAACTTGAAATGCATCTCACCGAGCTTTCTATGGGATTGGAAACAAATCTTAAAATTGGCGTTGCGGCTGATATTAATCAAAAAATCGTATTGGCAGGCATCGAAAATTTAACGCATCGCTATCCGCTTTTAAATATCGAAATGCACTGCGCGGCACAGCAAGAACTCAAAGCACGCCTTAGAAATAATGAAATCGATCTATATGTTGCTTATAGTTCATCTACGATTGATGCCAATGAACGCTTCCGTTTATTGGGTGTTGAAAAATTTGTTGCTGCGATTTCCCCTAAAGAAGCACAACAGCTTCGGGCACAACATAAAAATGAACTGACGATGTTATCTGAGCTTCGACAAATTATTGTGGCAAGTAAAAATTATCCTCTCCCTGACCCACGTATTTTGGTCTCAGATGCCTACTGGCATACAGATAATTTATTGATGGCGATTGGGATGGTGGAGCAAGGACTCGGTTGGGGTAATTTTCCGTTGTCCATCGTTCATGAACATTTTGCTAAACAAAGTTTGGTTCGTTTGGAGTTTAGTGATACCACCAACGGACTAGATATGCCAATCCATGCGATTTGGCCTAGTTATAAGCCTCTCACTAAAACGCTTCAATTGCTGATAGAACTTTGGGCAACACAACAGCTTTAACGGAAAAGAAAAAAGCCCGACATCCTGTCGGGCTTTTTCGTATTCCTTTCACTAGATACAACTCCTGTCATATCTCACATCCTGATGCTCAAACTTATTATTATTGTTTTATGTTTTGGAACTTCCTGTTCCTGATGAGTTCATATTAGGGAATTTAACTTAGGCTGAAAATGGGACATTGACGTTAATCGGTGTAGGAAATGGCTTACAGAATAGTTTAATGCTTGGCAAGAAATATCAAACATGCTTAAAAATCAGCTGACATGTATCTAAGTCGGATTTTGTGTATTTTTTGGGGGTTATGTTAAATTTACAAATATTTGATTTAATTAAAAAATTTGAATTTGTTTCGCATAAGCGCCTTTATGTTAAATGGTCGAAATACTAGATCAGTTATATTAATAATTTTAAAAATTAATTATAATATAATCATATTATTAATTAATTTAAGATCATAAGAGTTTCAAATGAATAAAGTAATCGACATGAAAAGTATTATAGAAAATTCAATTCGTAAATTTGAAGTTTTGGAAGATGGAGAAGATCCTGTTCATGGTAAAAAATCCATTCTAACCAAGGATATTAATAAAATTGTAGAACATTTGGATCAAAATTTATCCAATAATCTTCTTAAAGAACGTTTAGCAATCATATATGAATATGAAAAGAAATATTTAGATTTGACTAAAGAATATAAAGAAGAAATTAAATTTGCAGCTAACCTACAAGAGGATGTCCGAAAAGAAAGAGCAAACTTTTTCTCTGATGTTCTTAAAGATGTACATCAGACATTGACTGAAATAAAAATGGATTCAAGTGTAATAGACTTATGGTTGAGCGAACTAGTTTCAACATACACTCATAGTCTAAATATCTCTTCAGAATTAGCAAAAGACCAAATCTTAGAAGTTCTTCGCCAGCTTAGATCATCTGCAAAAAGGGATTTACATACAATTTCTGGTGAATAAATATGATCACTGCAATAGAGCGACTACAAGTCGCTCAATTGATGAAAAAACACAGAAAATTACTAATAAATCAAATGATTAATCTTGATTTAACTGAGCTATTAGAAAAAAGTTTTAGGTATGAAAAATCACCAAAAATTTGTCGAATTGCCTTAGAGCAGGCCTTTTGTCTTTGGATGAATCAGCAAATTGAAAGTAGTTTTCAAATATCGAAGGAAGTTGGTAGTTTATGTGTTCAGAAGCTTTCACCCTTAGTACATAAAAATTTAAATTTTTATATTTCAGAAAATTCAGAGGAAAGTAAGTTAGTTTCAGAATTATTAATCCATAAAGTTAATATGATGGAATCATTACTTAATCTTGAAGATATTAATGAAAACAGATTAAATAAATTAAAGCTTCAAATGTCTAAAGATGAAGCTTTGTTTAACCGAATATTTAATAATTTACAGGATAGTTGATGTCATTTTTTACAGATAAAATATCTAAGCTCGTATTAGGGCCTATTGGACATATTGCCGATACTATTAATGAATGGGGTAAAGAGCCTTTAAAAAAATGGGAACATGAGAGAAATGAGAATGCAAAAGACAAAGATGTAGATAGACAGATTAATTTGGCTAATGCGAGAATTAGAGAGGAATCAAAGATTAAAAGAGAAGAAAGTATATTAGAAAATGAACTTCTTATAAAAAGAGAAACTGAAATAAATAAAATAAATAAAGAGGCAGAAGAGTGGCAAAAAGATAAACAGTTTGAAAGAATGAAAAAAGTTTCTGAAGCTATTATGCATTATCAAACTCAGTTGACTCAGCTTAACTTGAAATCAATTGAAGCAATAGGATTGATGGAATTAAGTTTAAGAGATAAAGCTCAGGAGCTAATTCTGGATAAAACTTATAAATATAATGAAATACAAGATAAGGCTATAGCACAAGCGGAAATGCAATTGTTATCTATTGAGGAAAAGTTTGCTTCAAATGAGAGAATGAAAGAAATATTAATCAGTGCAGTTGATGCTAAATTAGCAAGTATCATACAAGCAGCATCTAATTTTTTAATTGAATTAGAAGGTGATATAAAAGCCTTAAATCATAATATTAGTTCTTTGACTCAGAATGGTCAAAAATTTATACAAAGTCATTTAGAAAATTTCCAAATAGCAAACAATGGCGATATAACAAAACACATTGAAACTAAATCAGATAAATTTTAAGAATTTCTAAAATTAACCTCTGTACACGACAAATTTCATAGGGCCCTTGTCCTATCAGGCTTTTTCTTTCTTAAAATTGCGAGCACTTTCTTAAATTCTTCTTTTTTTCCAAAACCAATCAAACGTAGAA
>NZ_JBPKBJ010000056.1:0-20255 GCF_051390655.1 Acinetobacter sp. P1(2025) | reverse complement strand
ACCAAATGAGTTTTACTATGATCAGGTACCCCAACAAAACAAGGTGGCTTAACTAGAGCGGAATATCACTTATAAATACGCTTTTAGTTGTTCAAACATGTGGGACCACCTCTGTTCTTATCATTTTAGATTTAGTCCTAATTAATCAAGTTAAGCTTGCATTAATTGTAGGTTTTTGAAGTAAATTTGAATGAATATGCAAAAAATATAAAAATATATTCAAAATAAGTTTATGATATATATATTTATATAGTGAAAAATAAACTTGATTGATGCGGTTGGTTTTTGATATTGTTGATCGTGCAAAAAAACACAAAAAAGGATTATTATATGAAATTTGGATTAAAAACGATCTGTTTTGCTGGGGTGATAGCTGCTTCTGCCGTGTATGCATCAACAATTTTATCTCCAAATCAGATTAACAATTCAGGTAATATCCCAAGCGGATACAGTGACTTAACTTTTGTATTGTCGAATGGAAATTGGGTAAAAAATGTTTATTTGCCGACGACTGCTAACCATCTTGATAAAGTGACGATTCAATCAAGTGCAGCTTATAAAAGTTATTTAGATACATCGAATACCAATTTGCCGATTGAAGTATTAGAAATCCAAAGTGGTGATAGTTTTCAATTTGTATACGATGCAAACTTAAAGAAGTGGTTAGTCCAACTCACCACAGTTAGCCCAGTGAGTGGTTCACAATATGAGCAAGTTGCACTCTCAACAGCAAAAATTCAGCATGTGCTTATTGCTGATGGTAAGTGGGCAGGCACAATTGCTTTACCTTCGAACGTAAATAATGGCACTTTGGTTCAAATTACTTCAACTGCAGGCTATCCATCACAGTTAGCAAAAGATAATTTACTTTTCCCGAGCAGTTTTAACTTAAATAAAGGCAGTGAATATTGGTTTAAGTACAATTCAGCATTACAAAAATGGGTGCCTGAATATATTAAGCCATTGAAATTAAATGTGAAGAATATTGGTAGTTCGCTTAGTAGTGTAACTTCACCTTTAACTGAAGTAAGTTTTGGTGATGCAAATTGGGTTCCAAACTTCACGCTTCCATCAACAGCAAATGATCGAGACCGTGTAGTCATTAAGTCCTCAGCGACTTGGTCAGCAAAAATCGCAAATACTCATATAAATACTGCAGCTACCTTAACTTTGAAAAAAGGGGATCAGTATGAATTTATGTACGTGAGTGATCGTGCGCACTGGGTATTAATGTCATCTCCAATAAAAACTATTGATGCAAATACAACTATTCCTTCAATTTTACCTAGTATGAGTGAGCCAACTTTAAAGGTAAAAATCTCTAATACAAATTGGAAGCAAACATTGAATCTGCCGAGCTATGCACAGGTAGGTGATAAAGTGATTGTGAGCTCTACGGCTGATTCGAATAGTTTTATAGTAGCAGCGAATGGTCTTTCTGCAACGATCAAGAAAGGTGAAAATCGACGTTTTGCTTATACTAGTCAAGGTTGGGTTGCTGACAGTTATGTCGTAGATATGTTGTTGGTTAATAGTCCTGAAGTCACAACAATTTTAGGAGAAAGTGCAGCCAAATTACGTTTGATCGAGGGTTTAAATTTAACCAATCTAACAGCTGAAAACTCATCTGCTAAGTTCTACCTACGTGAGGTTGGCTACATCACCTATAAGATTCCTGCTGCATCTCTACTAGATGCGATCAGTGTAGGGCGTTCTGATACAACCGTTCAGTCCGAGCGTAAACGTGTATTAGCTGATGGGGTTTATTATCAAGGTAATGAACCAGGTGCTGGTGGGTGTGGTTGGGCTTGGATCAATGCTAGTTCTTACAACATGATTGGTGCAAATGATATTGCAGGTTGTTCAGTTGCTGCGATGCGTCACGAGGTTGGACATAACCTGGGTATCTATCATGGTGACTCAACTAATATTGGTTCAGGATTTACACATCCATTGGGAAGTACGGCATTAGGTGGAAATAACCTAAACTTCTACTCTAGTCCATATTTATATAATCCGAAATATGGTGTTCGTCTAGGCGAAGAGGGTGTGAAAGATGCGGTAAGTGTCATCAATACAAATGTTATCCGTATTTCCCAATACAACTAAGTAATTATTTTGAATGAAAAATAAAAATATTCTACTTTTGCTTGCAGTCACGCTAGTCGTGGCTGTGGGTTTGGTATTTTTCTTAAAGCCAGACCAAGCAACAGCATCTGCCCAAAATATAAATCCTGATAAAAGTTATTCAAAAACCTCTGTGGCGAATGGTGAATATGCTCGCAAAGATTTGAAGCTGTCATCTGCTGATCTAGCAAAAGCGAAAACTGAAACGGTTTTATTTCATGAGATTCAAGATGAAGATTTAAAGAATAGTGAAGCATTACCTCTAGCGAAAAGCGGTAAAGGGATGATGATCGCCTATAATCAAAATATTATCGAAACTAAAAATGTTGGTGATACTGTTAAATTTCAAATGCTTGAATATGGTGTTAACCGAGAAGGCAAGATTGTTGAAATTGAGAAAGTAGATGATGATATTTTGCGTTGGCGCGGTCAATTTAATCAAGGAAGCCCTGAGAGAAATTATTTTACGATTACGCAGAGTCAAAAAGATCAATATACGATTATTCAAATATATAGCGATAAAGGCAATTACACTGCGGAAATAAAAAATGGCCAAGGTGTTGTTCAAAGTATGGATCAAGGGGTAGAAGATGAGGAGTTACATGCGCATGATCATTAACTTAACCATATTACCTTGCTTAACTCATTACTCTTAAGTGTACTTCTTTGAAAACCTATCTAAGGATAGGTAGTGGTTGGTTTTAAATTAATTGGCTTGAATGGGGAGGAATATGATAAATCACGGCTTGATATTTTTTCTCATTCTTTTTACCCGTTACTACTCCACCCAAAAATTCCGCAAGTTTTCGACTCGCATGATTATCAATAGCAACAGGATATAAGAAATATTCAGGTTGTATTTTTTGAGAAGCCCATCGAAAAACTTCAAAAAGAGCCTCTTTTGCATATCCTTGACCATGATGGTCTTCTCGTATCCAAAGACCCAGTTCAGGTGTAGTTGTATGAACGCGATGTACGCCAATCATTCCAATAAAAGTATGAGTCTCTTTGCAACGCAAAACAAAGTGATGATCTGTATTTTTAGATTCTGCTAGTACCCATTGCTGTCCAATTTGTTCTAATGCTTCAAAATTCTCAGTAGGTTCCCATGACATATAACGAGTCAATGTTTTAGTTATACAAGGGTAAATATCTACTAAGTCTTTTATTTGAAATACAAATAGGCTAACTCTTGGACTATGTAATATTGGTAATTCGAAATTCATTTATTGAATAGCTCAGCTTGCAAAATAGCTTCAGTATGTCGTTTAAAGTCTAAATCATTTAGACCATTCAGACCTAATTTATATATACCTTCCAAACCACAAACAAAAGCAATTAATCGCCAAGCTATGTCTTGGCTTTTTGATGTGAAGGAAAATTCATTAGCTGCTTTACCTTCTTCAATCATGTTGACTATAGAGGTATGCCAATCTTGCATCGCTATATTGTAAGCATTTTTAATTTCAACATCTTGATCAATTAAAACTTCGGCTTCGTTCCATAATCTTAAATAGGGTTGAACTTGTTCAATATTTTCACAACCGAGTAGTAAGGAGACGCGTTGTAGATAGCTAGTAGTAATTACTTGGGTCTCGATTTCATCTAATTGTTGCATTAGCTTAACAAATGCTTCGGCTTTCAAATGTGAGTTCGAAGCAAAGTGATGGTGAACTTGACCTGTTGATGTTTGAGCTTCAGTAGCTATGCGACGCACAGTCATCGCAGAAAAGCCTTCATTCAGAGCAACGTTCATTGCAGCTTGCAAAATCATTTCACGACGTTGATCTTTATTTAAATAAGCCATATTTCCAAAACCTTAGAGTTGATTTCACAAGCTGATACAAATTAACGTACATTTATAATTTGGACAAGTGTTCAAAATAATCTACAATTATTTAAATTTGAACATATGTCCAATTTAGAGGCGTTTATGTCCAGCAAGTGGTTAATTCTTGCAATCGTTGTTTTGATCTATCTTCCTGTGTCGATTGATGCAACTGTTTTACATGTAGCGACTCCAACTTTAAGCGAGTCTCTATCTTTATCTTCCAACGAGTTATTGTGGATCATTGATATCTATTCGTTGGTCATGGCTGGTCTAATTTTGCCAATGGGGGCGTTAGGTGATCGAATAGGTTATAAACGTCTAATGATGATTGGTGGAACTTTATTTGGTCTTGCTTCACTAGCGGCAGCTTATTCTTCGACGGCTTTTGCCTTAATTGTTTCACGTGGGTTACTTGCAGTTGGGGCTGCAATGATTTTACCTGCAACTTTATCTGCAGTACGCAATACTTTCCTTGATGAAAAACAACGTAATATTGCCTTGGGTATTTGGGCAACTGTTGGTGGTGGAGGAGCTGCTTTTGGACCGCTATTAGGTGGGTTTTTATTAGAACATTTTCATTGGGGTTCGGTTTTTCTGATCAATCTACCAATTATGCTTACCGTCCTCATTTTCACTGTATTTATCATACCGAAGCAGATAGGGCAGCCGAAACAAAGCTTAAATTTACTCCAAGCGATTATTTTGGTGGTTGCAATTCTGAGTATGATCTATGCAGTTAAATCGGTCATGCATGGATTTACAATTTGGACTGTATTGATTTTTGCGATTGGATTGAGTCTTTTGGTTTGGTTTGTTCGAAAACAGTTGCGATCAGAATCCCCAATGATTGATATTGAGTTGTTTAAACACCCTGTCATTGCAACTGGCGTAGTTATGGCAATTGTATCCATGATGGCATTGGTTGGTTTTGAGTTGCTCATCTCTCAAGAACTTCAATTTGTTTATCAACTTTCGCCGTTGACATCAGGGGCATTTATTTTACCCTTCATGATTGCGATTAGTTTAGGTGGTCCAATCGCAAGTATGTTGGTCAATCGTTTCGGTCTACGTTCAGTTGCATCTATTGGTATGTTGATGAGTGCAATAAGTTTGTGGGGTTTAGCCAATACTGATTTTATGCAAACAAAAATACAGGTATGGGCTTGGATGGTCGTTTTAGGTCTGAGTGTAGAAATTGCATTACTTGCTTCAACGTCTGCGATTATGTCTTCAGTTCCACCAAGTAAAGCGACAGCTGCAGGAGCGATTGAGGGTATGGCTTATGAATTGGGCGCAGGTTTAGGAATTGCCTTTTTCGGTTTGATGCTTTCATGGTTCTACGCAAACTCGATTATGCTACCAACTAATGTACCGCATAGCATGATTGAACAGGTGAGCAGTTCGATTGGTGAGGCAGTTCAAGCTGCTAAGCAATTAGATCCTACGATTGCTCATCATGTAATTACAGCTGCGAAGCAGGCATTCAGTCAATCGCATCGTTCAGTATTGAATGTCGCTGCTTTATTGTTTTTGATTTTATCGATTTTTATTTTGTTTACATTGCCAAAGAAAGTAATCGCAATTGATGAGTAGCAATTACCCTTATCCAAAGCAAGCTTGGATAAGGGAACTCTTAAGGAACATTGATTCTAAGCTCTCGTAATATCTTACAAAGTTGAATCATTGGTAGTCCCATTAAAGTGGTTTGATCATCACCAATCATTTTTTCAAATAGGCTGATACCCATGCTTTCACATTTAAAACTACCAGCGCAATTTAAAGGCTGATCAATTTCAATATACCGTTTGATTTCGTTTAATGTGAGCTCTCGAAATTTAACTTGATAATGTTCAACCAGTGTCGTCTCAAAACCTGAATCTAGGTGTTGAACACTAAGCGCCGTACTGAAAAAAACAGTTTTTCCTGAGTTTAATTGGAGCTGTTGAATTGCTTTTTCAATAGATAGCGGCTTGCCAATAAACTCAGATGGGGTATGTTCACGCCATGCGACTTGATCAGAACCAATCACAATCGCATTGGGATGTTGCTGTGAAATAATTTTTGCTTTTTCATAAGCTAAACGTTTTGCTAAATCATCAGCATGAATTTCATCTTTAGCCGATTCATCAATATCTGGAGAAATGCAACGATAATCCAAGCGTAAACGATCCATTAAATCTTTACGTGTTTGGCTGCTTGATGCCAATATTAATTCAATATTGCTCATTAAACTGCGTATTCCACTAAAACATTAAGTGGTACGTAATGTAGAACGGCATTGTGGCAGGCATTTAACTTAATAGGTGGAGCATGCCCAGCTTGATAAGCTTCAACCCAACGAGTCACACATATACACCAAAAATCACCAGGTTTTAGCCCAGGAAAGCCTACTTCAGGTAATGGTGTAATTAAATCATTACCAACTTTTTGAGAGAAGTTCAAAAAATCTGAGGTCATTTGAGCACACATGGTATGTTGACCTAGATCGGTGATCGCTGTGTGGCAGAAACCATTGCGAAAATATCCAGTTATCGGATCGTAACAGCAACTCGCTAAAGGCTCACCAAGTACATTTAAACGATTAATTTTAGGATCTGGATGTATAGACATAATATGTATATAGATTTAATGACGATGTTTATCATAATCAAAAGTGACGCTTTCGCCAGCTTTTCTGCAAAAAAACTCACCTTTATTTTTGAGAATCATTTAAAATTGTGCCGTTTTTAAAATCAACTAGAGAGCCATCCATGAATTTTCAGCGCATGACTGACCTTGATTTAGCAGGTAAACGTGTTCTTATTCGTGAAGACTTAAACGTACCTGTAAAAAATGGGGAAATTACCAGCGATGCACGTTTACGTGCTGCATTGCCAACCATCAAAGCGGCTGTAGAAAAAGGCGCAGCAGTTATGGTGTTTTCTCATCTTGGTCGTCCTGTAGAGGGTGAGCCAAAACCAGAACAATCTCTTGCACCTGTAGCAGCGTATTTAACGAAAGCTTTAGGTCAAGAAGTAAAATTATTTACTGATTACTTAGATGGTGTGGAAGTTGCTGCCGGTCAAGTCGTTTTGCTTGAAAACGTGCGTTTCAACCATGGTGAAAAGAAAAATAACGAAGAGCTTGCAAAAAAATATGCAGCACTTTGTGATGTATTTGTTATGGATGCATTTGGTACGGCACACCGTGCTGAAGCATCAACTGAGGGTGCAGCACGTTTTGCTCCAATCGCAGCAGCAGGACCTTTATTAGCGGCTGAATTGGACGCTTTAGGTCGTGCAATGCAAACACCAGAAAAACCAATGGTTGCAATTGTTGCTGGTTCTAAAGTTTCAACTAAATTAGATGTACTGAACTCACTTTCTACAATCTGCGATCAATTAATCGTAGGTGGTGGTATTGCGAATACTTTCCTTGCAGCAGCGGGCTTCAATGTAGGTAAATCACTTTACGAAGCTGATTTGGTAGAAACTGCAAAACAAATCGCTGCTAAAGTAAGCGTTCCATTACCAACAGATGTCGTTGTGGCTGATGCAAGTCAAATTGATTTTGGTGACTTCCTAGGTTCTTTAGCAAACGTACAAGCAATTGTTAAAAAAGTTGAAGATGTTGCTGATACTGACATGATTTTAGATGTTGGTCCTGAAACAGCGAAAGCATTTGCTGAGATATTAAAAACATCTAAAACAATCCTTTGGAATGGTCCAGTAGGTGTGTTTGAGGTAGATCAGTTTGGTGAAGGAACTAAAGCGCTTTCATTAGCAATTGCTGAATCTGCAGGTTTCTCAATTGCGGGCGGTGGTGACACACTTGCTGCGATTGATAAATACGAAGTTGCAGATCAAATCGGTTATATCTCGACAGGTGGTGGTGCTTTCTTAGAGTTTGTCGAAGGTAAAACTTTACCAGCTGTTGCCGTTTTACTTGAGCGTGCATAGTCGTTACTAATCTTTTGATTTATATACAAAGATAGAAAAGAAGAGCCGATGTAAATCGGCTCTTTTACTTTTATATTACAAATCAGTCATAAAACTGTCACATATTTGAAATATGCTTGTCATCAACTTAACCAAGTAACTGTGGAAAGCCGTGATGAAATTTAAATTAACTCTTGCCGCTTTAATTATTGCTCCAATCATGTTAACTGCATGTGCAAAAAAAGAAGAAGCGAACAACGCTGAACAGCAAGAACAAGCAGCTTCAACTGTATCTACACAGACTACTCCAGAACAACAAGCTGCGATTGATGCAATCGACAAACCGAATTTAGATGAGAAAAATACTGATGTTGTAGAAAGTGCAGCATCAGAAGTTGCAGCGAGCGAAGTTCAATAAGCTCCTCGCTAATAAAAAAGCCGATGTGATGACATCGGCTTTTTTTATTTAAGTATTCGCTTTGCAGTAGAAAGTCAATGTTGTTTGATAATCATCATCTTTGGCTAAAGAGGCATTCTTGCCTGTTAACGTACCAATTACGCCAGCAGCTGCTTCAACTAATCTTCCAGTTTCTTCATCCACAACATCTTTTAATACACCTTGATATGCAGTTTTTTCGTCCACAACAACAGGGCTAGTATTCCGCGTACAGGTCTTTTGAGCTGCGCTAATCGCATTATTTTTAGAGATTAGGTTGGTTTTACCAATCCCAGTGACTTCATATTGATTATTTTCTTTTTGTATTGCCAAAGTGTTGGTTGGGGTTGATGCACAAGCTGTTAAACCGATAGCCAAGCCGCCAATTAAACTCATTACTAATGCTTTATTCATTGCTTATTCTCAGGTCGTTAGATGATTGTATTATTTGAACATATAATTTTTGAACGCTTTTGCAGGTTATGTACAGTTTGTAGTGAAGCTCTGTTAAATTTCTCAAATTGATGATTAAGCAGGGATTAGACGTGGTGGAAAATAGTGAGATTATGCTAATCTAGCAAAATCCATGTGTTAGTTAGATTCATTTAAATGACGGACTCAAATATAGAGACAATTCATCAAAATATTCATCAACGTCAATCTATTGGGCAATTAATTGAGCCAGCACCAAATACACAACAACTTGAAAAAGCAGTGCAAGCTGCACTTACTGCTCCTGACCATCATCGTTTGAAGCCTACTAGATTCGTTGTAGTGACACCTGAATTACGTGCCGCTTTTGGTGAGCATTTAGCTAAAGCTTTAGCTGATTTAGGTGAAACTGATTCAGCTCAGTTAGAGCGTGTAAAGCAGCATCCTTTTCGTGCACCGTTATTAGTATTAGCATTAACAACTATCCAAGATCATCCAAAAGTTCCGCATTTTGAACAGATTCTTAGTACTGGAGCTGCTGTTCAAAACTTCTTACTCTCTTTGCAAGCGCAAGGTTTTGCTACGATGTGGCGATCTGGTGCTGTCGTGGAGTCTAAATGGCTCAAGCATCAATTGGGTTTAAACGACCAAGATCTTATTTCGGGTATTATTTATATTGGAACTGCTGCTAAAGCGATTGCTCCACGCGCAGAGATTGCTACTCAAGATTTCTTAAAAAATTGGCAAGCAAGCTAACTTTTAGATTGAATGATGAACTAAACGAATAAATGAATTTCAGGATAAAAAATGGCAGAGTTAAAATTTAGTGATTTAGTTGAACCAGTTGCAGTAGATCAAAAAACAGCATTAAGAATTACCGTATTAGGTGGTGGCAGCTTTGGTACAGCAATGGCGAATTTGGCTGTACGTAATGGTTGTGACACGATGATTTGGATTCGTGATGCAGTTGCAGCTGAAGAGATCAACCAAACACATATTAATAAACGTTATTTACCTGATTACACCTTAGAAACAGGTTTACGTGCGGTTTCTGATTTGGAGTTGGCAGTGCGAGATCGCGATATTATTTTAGTCGCGATTCCAAGTCATTCATTCCGAGATGTGCTCAAGCAAATCGCACCATTTATCACTGCTCAAGCGGTTGTTTCGCTTACTAAAGGAATTGAAGCAAAAACTTTTAGTTTCATGAGTGACATTATTCGCGCAGAGTTGCCTGAAGTACCTTATGGGGTTTTATCAGGGCCAAATTTGGCAAAAGAGATTATGGCGGGTATGCCATCTGGTACGGTGATTGCGAGCGAATCAGAACTAGTTCGATATGCAGTTCAGCATGCATTACATAGTGCGCTATTTCGTGTATTTGGTAGCGATGATGTACATGGTGTTGAGCTGGGCGGTGCATTAAAAAATATTTACGCAGTCGCAATGGGGATGGGGGCTGCTTATAATATTGGTGAAAATACTAAGAGTATGATTTTAACTCGTGCTTTAGCAGAAATGAGTCGTTTTGCTGTCAAGCAAGGTGCTAATCCATTGACGTTCTTAGGACTGTCAGGTGTTGGAGATTTGTTTGCAACTTGCAATAGTCCATTGAGCCGTAATTATCAAATTGGTTATGCACTTGGTTCTGGAAAAACACTTGATGAAGCAACTAAAGCATTAGGTCAGACTGCTGAAGGGATTAACACGATTGTACAAGTGCGTGCTAAAGCTCAAGAATTAGATGTATACATGCCAATTACCAATGCATTGTATGAAGTTATTTTTGAGAATGCACCGCCGATGACAATTGCGCTTTCTCTAATGAAAAATGGTCATCGCAGTGATGTTGAATTTGTTTTGCCTCACCATGAAGTCTAATCAAAAAAATGTCATCATATTTGGTTAAACTCAAGCATTAATAATAAGGTATTTATATGCAATTAACATTAGTAAGACATGGTGAAGCATCTCCCGCGATTAATGGTGATGATATGCAACGTCCTCTGACAGTGCGTGGACATCAGCAAGCTGAAGAAACAGGAAACTTCTTAAAAGATATTATTCAACCAGAAATTTTTGTAGTTAGTCCATTGCTACGTGCACAAGAAACTTTGGCACATATCAAAGCGCATTTTGAAGGCATTCCTGTTTTAATTTGCGATAAAATTAAACCAGATGATGATGCTAAAGATGCGATAGAATGGCTATCAAAATTATCATATGAATCAATTGCAGTTGTATGCCATATGAATGTAGTAGGGCATATTGCGGAGCAATTAACGCATGAGAATTTTAATCCATTTGCATTAGCTGAAGCTCGAATTTATGATCAGACTGTGATTGCAAATGGCTTATCAACACAGAAAAAAAGTTTTACGCCAACAATATAAAATCTTATATCCTATATTTGGATAAAAAAGGGTACTAAACACCGATGCTGTATTTATGGATGCCTGAAACCAATGGAACATGGTATTGGTCGACTGGAGAAAATTGGTTACAGGCCAACAGCCTAGAACAATTAATTCAAGACTTACATGAGCACAACGGAAAAGAAGCCGTCGTTTATTTTCCAAGTCGAAATGCTCAATTAATGCAGCAAACTATGACGAAGTTGCATTTCAAGCAATTAGGTCAAGAAGGCGTTAAGTATTTGCTTGAAGAGTTTGTTACGCTTCCGATTGATCAAATGAAAATAGTACATCATTTTCAAAATGATCAACTCAGTGTGCTCGGTGTTGCTCAATCTACTATTGAAACTTGGCAACATGCTTTAAGCCTATTACCAATACAAATTATCGCTTTTTTACCTGATTTTTTAATATTGCCAGAACCTGAGCCGAATCAAATCATCATTGCAAATTTGTACGGTAATCTACTTGCAAGAGAAAATGAATGGTCAGGTAATTCAATAGATGATTTGGCTCTATTCTTAGAATTTCAAAATCCTGCTACTGAATACAAATTTGCAAATTTAAGTCCTGCACAATTGGACTGTTTAGCTGCAGCATCAACACAAGATCAAGTAACAGAATTTAGTTATCAATTTCATAGCCTAAATCGTCCTAAGCAACATCCATTGAATGTCTTGCCAAAAGCAAAAAATAAAGAAGTTGAATGGTCAGGTTACTGGAAAGCTGCTGCATGTGTATTGGTTGCAGTCATTTCTGTTCAGTTAGTTTATGATGGTTTACGCTGGTCTAAATTAAAACGCGTTGCTGATCAAACTGCGGTTCAGGCGATTGATCAATATAAATATTGGTTTGGTGAAAATAGTCGAGTAACTGAGCAAAATATTAAAAGCCAGTTTGAAAGCCAGTTAAGAATGAGTCAGCTTGGAGATACACAGGCTTTATCTTTATTGAGTCGAGTTGGTCCTATTCTTATGCAAAAGCAAATTGTGGCTCAGCAAGTGAGTTATGATGCATCTGTGTTAGCGATGTCGCTCAAGGCAAAATCAGCGGATGATCTTCAGGGCTTAACGCAACAATTAAATCAACAAGGATTTCAGGCTGAACTTGGTAATGTTCAAGCTGATACAGTCGGCGCAATTGGCTTGGTTAAGATTAAATAATGAAAGCATTGAATAATATACAAAACCGTATTGATCAAAATATTGAAAGATTAAATCACTATCTTCAAGGACTATCGGTTCGTGAACGAGTCATGGTTGTTTTTACAGCAGTGTTTTTAACTGTTGTCATTATAGGTTTTGCATTGTGGAAAATGCATTCTCTTGCCGATCAGCAGCAAAATCGTCTAAATGAACTGAAAGATTTAACGGTTTGGATGCAAAGTAACGCAGCAACAATGAAACCAGCAAATGATCTGGATCTTTCTCCTGCAGATAAGATACAGCGTACTGCTCAGCAACAGGGTTTAGCAGTATCATCTCAGCAAAATGGCGATCAAATACAATTGATTGCAGAACATCAAAATTATGCGGTACTTGCGAATTTCTTGATGCAACTCTCTCAAATGGGTTTAAGTATTCAAAAAATGGATATGATTTCTACCAATAATCAGATCAAATTAACGGCAACGGTGCAATAAATCATTTCTAATTTCTAGATATTTATTTTTACTAAAAATTGAGATATGCCAGCATTTAGCTTTTTTAAAGGCTTTTACATTAAGTACAGCCATATTTTTAAATCTAGATCTTTCCAATTACTGTTTTAAGTATTGATTCAAGGAGCATTAAAGCAACGACTCTACAAAATAAGCGCCTGTCAAGCATGGTGTTTTGTTTAGCCTAAGCCTATAATACGCATACTTGAAAAATCAGTAGACTGTGATTGGTATGTTATATTCATTGGCCCGCCCTCTGTTGTTTACTTTAGCACCAGAGCGTGCACATGAACTCACACTTTCTATGCTCGACAAAGCTTATAAGCTAGGTTTTATGCATCAAAAAGTTGCAAATAAACCTGTAACTTGTATGGGAATTGAATTTCCAAATCCAGTAGGTTTAGCTGCTGGTTTAGATAAGAACGGTGCACACATTGATGCATTGGCAGCACTAGGTTTTGGTTTTATTGAAATTGGTACAATCACACCACGACCTCAAGCAGGAAATCCTCAACCACGTTTATTCCGTATTCCAGAAGCCAAAGCAATTATTAACCGTATGGGATTTAATAATGATGGGGTGGACAAGCTTGTTGAAAATGTCAAAGCTTCAAAATTCAAAGGTATTCTAGGCATCAATATCGGTAAAAATGCGGATACCCCTGTCGAAGATGCAGTATCAGATTATCTAATTTGTTTAGAAAAAGTTTATAACTACGCATCATACATCACTGTGAATATTTCATCTCCAAATACAAAAAACTTACGCAGTTTGCAAAGTGGCGATGCATTAACAGAGTTGTTACAAACATTGAAAGATAGACAACTAGAACTTGCTGAACAATATAATCATTATGTTCCTTTGGTTCTTAAAGTTGCACCAGATTTAACGATTGAAGATATTAATTTTATTTCTACACAATTACTGAAATTTAAAATTGATGGGTTAATTGTAACCAACACTACGCTTGGAAGAGAAGGTGTTGAAAATCTCCCGAATGGAAATGAAGCTGGTGGATTATCAGGTGCACCAGTGTTTGAAAAAAGTACTGAATGTTTACGCCAATTTTCTAAGATACTCGATGGGCGTATGCCTTTAATAGGTGTTGGTGGAATCATTTCTGGTGATCAAGCCGTTATTAAACAGCAAGCTGGTGCAAGCTTAATACAAGTCTACAGTGGATTGATTTATACAGGTCCAACACTTGTTAAAGATTGTGTTGATGCGATGACAGTGTGAAATGAACACGCTTGATATCATTATTCTGATCATTTTGCTCATTGGAGGGCTAAACGGTTTGCGTCAAGGATTTATCAAAGCCTTTGCGAACTTGATCGGATGGATATTTGCATTGATCATTGGGGCAAAATACGCAGTCATACTGGCACCTGCCATGAGCAGTTTAAGCCAAGACCCTGTAGTGCAAAAAATTGCAGCATTTGCATTTATTGTGCTCATCATTGTTGTTTGTACATGGGTTATTACCGCGCTTTTAAATGGTCTCTTGAAAAGTTTGAAATTGGGCCCATTAAATCGTTTAGCAGGTGGTGCTTTTGGTTCTTTTAAAGGTCTACTTATTGTTTTGATTGCTATGCAAGGTGTGGGGCCATGGGTTGACAGCTCTCCGCATTGGAAACAATCAAAATTTGTACAAATCTTATTGCCATATGCTCCTTTAGCGACAGAGTTGTCTAAAGATGCTGCAAATCAAGCGATACACGAAATGACATCTGAAGGTGCTTTGTTACATCGCCCTTCTTCAGAAATGGACGAATCGGAGCGTGCTTCCACAGAGCAAGCTGCTGATCATTCGACAAAAAACCCTTTTTATTAAGTGGGGTTGAACCCCATTCCAAGCTTGTCGCGAGGTTATTATGTGTGGAGTTGTTGGGATAGCCGGTAAATCACCAGTGAACCAAATGTTATTTGATGCCTTGACGATGTTACAACATCGCGGACAAGATGCAGCAGGTATAGTAACTTGTCATCAAGGGCGTTTATTCCTCCGCAAAGATAATGGTATGGTACGTGATGTATTCCATACTCGTCATATGCGAGCTTTACTTGGCAACTATGGTATTGGGCATGTGCGTTACCCTACAGCAGGCTCTTCAAGTAGTGCAGAAGCTCAACCATTTTATGTGAATTCACCATACGGTATTACCCTTGCTCACAATGGTAACTTAACCAATGCAGCAGAAATTCATGATGACCTGTTCAAAACTGATCTACGTCATATGAATACTGATTCTGACTCAGAGGTCTTACTTAACGTATTTGCTCATGAATTACAGAAAATTGGTACTTTAAATCCAACGCCTGATGATATTTTCCATACAGTTACTCGTGTACATGAGCGTTGTAAAGGTGCTTATGGTGTTGTAGCGATGATTACTGGACATGGATTAGTTGGTTTCCGTGATCCAAATGGTATTCGTCCTTTAGTTTATGGTTCTCGTGAAACTGATCAAGGCGTTGAATATATTATTGCCTCTGAGTCAGTTGCAATCACGGCGCTTGGCTTTAAAGTAGAGCGTGATATTGCACCTGGTGAAGCAGTCTTCATCAACTCAGATGGTCAGTTGTTTACTAAACAATGTGCAGCAAATCCAGAATACCGTCCATGTATTTTTGAATATGTTTATTTTGCACGACCAGATGCAACGATTGATGGGATTTCAGTCTATAAATCTCGTTTGAAAATGGGCGAGAAGTTAGCCTATAAAATCTTGAAAGAATGGGGCGAGCAACACGATATTGATGTTGTTATTCCAATTCCAGACACAAGCCGTACATCTGCTTTAGAACTTGCTAATATTTTAGGTGTGAAGTTCCGTGAAGGTTTTATGAAAAACCGTTATATCGGGCGTACCTTCATTATGCCAGGACAACAGCAACGTAAGAAATCAGTTCGTCAAAAGTTGAACCCTGTTGAACTAGAATTTAAAGATAAGAATGTATTACTTGTTGATGACTCGATTGTTCGTGGTACAACCTGTAATGAAATTATCCAAATGGCTCGTGATTCTGGTGCGAAAAAAGTGTTTTTTGCATCGGCTGCACCTATGGTGAAATATCCAAATGTGTACGGAATTGATATGCCAGCAAAATCTGAATTGATTGCTTCAGATCGTACTGTAGAGGAAATTCGTGAGATTATTGGCGCTGATCGTCTAATTTTCCAAGATTTGGAAGATTTGAAAAATGCAGTTCGCACAAGTAAAGTTCCGCATCTCACAGAGTTTGATTGTTCTGTATTTGATGGTGTATACGTTGCAGGCGGGATCGATAGTGATTATTTGATCAATCTTGAACAAAAACGTAATGATAGTGCGAAGAAAAAAGCTGATGGCTATATCGATGTGAATATTGATGCTGCTTCAGTGGATTTAACTGGTATTCGAGAAGAGTAAAATCACTTTAATATCGAGAAAAGCGGGAATTTCCCGCTTTTTTATTTTATGATACTCAAGGCATAAAGCCTCTTACCGAAACAATGTAATAAGGAAAATTTACATTGAAAGAAATGAGCCATTATTTAATTGAAAATAAGAATATTGCTTGGTCAGTAAGCTTTTGTATTCTTGCAATGTTACTTACATTATTTATTCTCAATTGGATTTTGGGTTTAGTTGTACATTTCTTTGATTATACTCAGCCGATTTGGTGGCATTTTCTAAGCCCTTATTTTATTTGTTTATTATTTTTAGTATTAGTATGGTCAGTAGGTGCTGAACTGTATGTCCTGCGTGAGGGTGGACACTCTCTAGCAAAGCAATTAAAAGCACGTCGATTGGTTTTTGATGAAAGTACTCCTGAAGAAAATACTGCTCTGAGAGTCGTTGAACAAGTTGCAAAAAGTTTTTCAATAGATACACCTGCAGTGTATGTACTGCCAGATGAGATTGGCGTAAATGCGCTAACAGCTGGTTTTAAGTCGCAAGATATCGCAATTATTTTGACGTGGGGTGCATTACAGAACTTGGATGAGCTTGAGCTATATGGATTGCTGAGTTATGAGTTTAATCAAATTCTATCAGGCGAAGCTGTTGAAAACACGAAGTTAAAAATCTTATATAGTGGTCTAACAACATTTAGTCAGTGGGGCAGTAAATTAGCTCAAGCTGGATACAGCCCGTATGCCACGTCACATAGAAATAAATTTGAAACTATTTTTGTCGCGATTGGTGGTGTGATTTGGTTAATTGGGAGTTTGGGTATTTTAATTACCCGTCTAATCAAATATTTAACTCTAAGTGGACGTACATTTAGAAATGATCTGAAGACCATGAAACTAATGAACAATAATGCCAACGTTCAAACATTGTTGCGTATTTATGTTCATCACTCAGGCTCACAAATTCATAGTGCATATTCAGAATCAATTTCTCATATGTGTTTTGCAAACTCATTAAGTCCACAAAGCTGGATGAATATTCATCCAAGTATTAAAGATCGAATCTTTGAATTAAATCCAACGTTATTGCAAGACCTACAATTAGAAAACCTGAGAAAATTGCGTAATCGTCCTTTATTTAGTCTGTTTCGTTCTTTAGAAGAAGAGCTGACAGATATGACAGTTCCTTGGAGTTCACCTCAGCCTTTACCTTTACTTAGATTGTCACCCATTAGTTTTGCCTTAAATGATGCAATTAAACCACTCAATCCAGAGCTTCGAAAAAATAAAAAACGTCCTGAGCTGATTCAGCGTGCGATGCAAACAGCAACGGGTTCTAGAGAAGTCATGGTTGCGATTTTAATGATTCGTCAATATCGTGAATTTATTCCACAAGAAGCGGCAGTGAGTCATGCAATCGTAGATGCGTTACTCAATTTAGATGGTCGTATCCATGTACAGATTTTTCACGATGCTTGTAAAAACATTGGGCACATGCCGACAAGTATTGCACGTCAGTTTCTCACCAAGCTTGCTTGTATTATTCAAGAAGATGGAGAGGTTGGTTTATTAGATGCGTTGCTTTTAGAGAAAGTGAAGCATGAATTGAATTTGATGCCAGCCCATCTGCCTACAGCATTTGAAGATGTAAAATCACAAATTGTGCATTTAATTGATGCGCTGTTGCATGTCCAGCAAATCAATAGTCCAAACCAATTAGAAGTTCGTGAACGAATTTTACAGCAAATTTTGACAGTTGAAGAAATGCAAGTTTATGCGGATATTTCTGACGAACCTTTAGATCTAGCGGAAATTCTAAATGATGTTTCAGGTTTGCTATTACGAGATCGACTCAATATCTTGGCAATTGCAGAAAGATGCTTATGGAGTGATCGCATCATCACTCAAGATGAATTAGATGTTTTGGAACTTTTATATTGGCGCTTGGGTTTTGATACTCAGGATGTTGTTGAACAAATGCTGAAGAAAAATAGTTTGATGATTATTTGATGCTGCTATCAAAAATTGACTATTTATTTGATCAAAGGTTACGTGACAAACACATAATTTGGTCTGATTTCAGAGTAAGCTTGCCATTTATTTTTATTTTGTATTGTGTGTTTTGAGTAAGTTATGGAACATATTGAAATTTTAAAAGCTTTGTTTCTAGGTTTTATTGAGGGTCTCACCGAATTTCTACCGATTTCAAGTACAGGGCATTTAATCCTGTTCGGTCATTTAATTGATTTCCATTCAGATGATGGTCGAGTATTTGAAGTCGTTATTCAGCTAGGTGCAATTTTGGCAGTATGTTGGTTATATCGCCAAAAAATCTTTAATTTACTCAAAGGTTTTTTTAGTGGTGACGCAGAGGCTAGACACTTTGCATTTAGTGTTTTGATTGCATTTTTCCCTGCTGTGATTATTGGGGTTTTCGCTGTTGATTTCATTAAGAGTGTGCTTTTTAGTCCTTTAGTGGTCGCGATTGCCCTAATCGTTGGTGGTCTTATTATTTTCTGGGTTGAAGCAAAGAATTTTGATCATAAAACAACTGAAGCGACAAAAATCAGCTATAAACAGGCGTTATTAGTGGGTTGTGCGCAATGTGTGGCGATGATTCCAGGAACATCTCGTTCAGGTGCAACTATTGTTGGTGGTATGTTTGCAGGCTTATCGCGTAAAGCAGCAACAGAGTTTTCTTTCTTCTTGGCGATGCCAACGATGTTAGGTGCTGCGACATTTGATTTAATTCGTAATGCTGATGTTCTCACACAAGACAATATGCTGAATATTGGTGTTGGTTTTGTGGCTGCGTTTATTTCTGCATTGTTAGTGGTTAGTGCTTTAGTTAAATTTGTTGAACGTCATACTTTGCGTGTGTTTGCTTGGTACCGCATTGTTTTGGGTGTAATTTTACTTTTCGTATTCTTATAAATATAAATCAGCCTCTTTTTTTGATTAGAAAAGGGGCTTTTTTACTAATTTTTGGATCGTATTTTCTATATTCACCAGTGATGTATCGGTTAAAACATACTATGACAATAGCAAAACTGAATGCCCGTGATTTGATTGTTGATCTCCTGTTGGGGTTACAAGGACGAGAAATTTCAATCAAGCAGATCATCATTGCAGCTCGACTTTTTGAAATTAGTGAAAATAGCACCAGGGTTGCTGTGACTCGATTATCAAGTGAAGGAGTCATTGAGGCGATTGAGCGCGGCGTCTATCAGTTTACCAATCAGTCACGTGAGTGGGCTGATGTGATGTTAAATCGAAAAAATGGTCTTAAACAAACCAAACCATGGAATCAGCAATTTATCGGTGTATTTACAGGGGCTTTGGGAAGAGTCGATCGAACGGCTTTGCATAGAAGAGAACGCGCTTTGAAATATTTGGGATTCAAAGAGTTAGAGCAAGGCATTTATATTCGCCCAGACAATTTAGCAATATCTTTTGAGCAGCTTGTTACTGAACTACATGCTACGGGTCTGGAGCAAACTGCAAAAGTGTGTGCGATCCAGTTTTTCGATGCTCAAACTATAAAGATAATAACTGAACTTTGGTCTACCAAGACATTAAATCAAAATTATCAAAAATACGCTCAAATGATTGAACAATGGTTAGAAACAGCGAATGAGTTGGATTTAGATATCGCAACGAAAGAATCTTTATTACTTGGTCGGCAAACAATTTCACAATTAATGAATGATCCATTGTTACCAGAAGATTTTGTTGACGTAAAATTACGCGATCAATTTGCTCAAAGTGTTCAGAGGCTGGATCAAATAGGTTTAGAACTATGGCGAAGATTTTATGAACAGCAAGATGAATAGTTAGTTTAAAATATTACAAAAAATTTAATTATATTTTATTGACAGAAATATTACATGTTTTAAAATAAAAATATAAGTTGTGTAGTTTTAAAATTGGCGGATTCAAGCGGCAAGTGCAACAGTATAAAAACCAGCCATAACTTCACTCGGTGTATACCAACCTAGTGTTTTTCTAGGACGATGGTTGAGTGCAAATTCTATCTGCTC
>NZ_JBPKBJ010000055.1:0-21293 GCF_051390655.1 Acinetobacter sp. P1(2025) | reverse complement strand
GATGGATGTCTGGTGATTTGTAGTCATAAATTTTAGTCCCCACTTGTTTTTAAGTGGGGACTAAATTAAGGCTTATAGGATGAATTCATAAGGTGTGTTCAGCGGACGCTTACTAAAATTATCATCTTATTGTCATCCGTTTGATAAATTTAATTTGCACACTGACTGCTTTAATTAAAAATGAAAGAGTCAATTTATGTTAAAAAAAGCAGTGATTTGCCTGAGCTTACTCAGTTTAGTTGGTTGTAATGATGACAATAATGATCAAACCAACTCCAAACAACCGAATTATGAGCTACCGAAAATCTTAGTCGTTGGTCACCGTGGTGCTAGTGCTCTACGCCCAGAACACACACTCGCCTCCTATCAAAAAGCTATCGAAGATGGTGCAGATTTCATTGAACCAGATTTAGTTTCGACCAAAGATGGTGTGTTAGTCGCACGTCATGAAAATGAAATTAGTGGAACAACCAATGTTGCAGAATTGCCAGAATTTTCCAACCGTAAAAAAACTAAAGTCATTGACGGTGTAAGTATTGAAGGCTGGTTTACAGAAGACTTTACCTTACATGAGCTACAGCAACTGAAAGCGCGAGAACGAATTCCACAATATCGACCAGAAAACACTAAATACAATGATTTATATCCAGTTCCGACTCTAGAGCAAATTATTGAACTTGCTGATGCTCATTACAAAAAAACCGGCAAGATTATCGGCTTATATATAGAAACGAAACATCCAACGTATTTCCAAAATCAAAATCTAGCAATGGAAGATCGTTTAATTCAAACTTTATCTAAATATAAATACAGTCGAGATATTGCACCAATCTATCTTCAATCATTTGAAGTAAGCAATTTAAAATACCTTAAACAACAATTAGATTTGCACAAGAGCCTCAAACACGCACAACTCATCCAGCTTTATGATGAACAATCAGCTCGACCAGCAGACTATGTTGCTAAACAAATCTCGACAACATATGGAGATATGGCAACCGCTCAAGGCTTAAAAGAAGTGGCAAGCTATGCAAATGGTGTTGGACCATGGAAAGTATATGTCTTTAAAGATGCAAGCATGACTGAAACCACATCCTTTGTAAAAGATGCACACCAAGTCGGTTTAAAGGTTCATCCTTATACTTTCAGACCTGAGAATAATTTCTTGGCTGAATCCTTAAAATGCAGCTCAAAAGCTGACGAACGTTGTGAATCTGGCTCTATCAAAGAAATGCAACTCTACTTTAAAGCTGGCGTTGATGGTGTATTTACTGATGATCCAGCTATTGGGCGTAAAGCAGTACAAAGTTATTTAACTACCTCTGCACAATAAATCAAAAAATGGGTAGTTTCAGACTACCCATTTCCTTACATCGCAATTTGATTGCGCTTTACCTGTTGCCATTGCCACCAACCATAAGCCGCTAAACCTACAAATACCGCATACAAGCCTGCTGTTAATAGTAACTCTTTATAGATAAACATACCCACATAAACAATATCAACGACGATCCATAAAATCCAAGTCTCAATATATTTTCGACTTGTCCAATAGGTTCCTAGTAAACTAAATGCTGCTAACTGTGAATCCAGCATTGGAACAGATGCATCCGTAAATTGCTTAAGAAACACACCGAAGCACAAACCACCAATCGACGCTGAAATTATGTGCAGATACATCGATTTTATATTTATTGTTTCAACGCGAATTTCATGATCCTGGCGTTTTCCTGTCAGCCATACATACAATCCATATAGATTCATACCTACAAAGAAGAACTGTAGAATCGTTTCGCCATAGAGCTTAAAATTTAAAAAAAGATATGCATAGAGGACACATGCGAATACATTAAATCCCCAACACCACATATTTCGCTTTATGGTTAAGCTAACGCCAATAATACTAATTAAAACGGCGAAAATTTCTAAATTAGACAAATTAATACTTCAATGTAGTCCGATCTGTTTATTATGAGAAATTCTATTTAATAATCAATTTTTAAAATATGATTTTCCTTAAATCTATTTTATTGCCACTATAAATATGACTATTTTTCAGACATATCTTATGTTATAAAAATTACAAATATTCAGTTAAACCTCTTATGACTAAATCGAAAAGTTTTTCTCCACGCTTAGTACAAATTTCGCATCGCGTCTCAGCCTATGTAGCATGGCGACGTGTCTGCATTTTTATGCGAGGAAACTTTTCTAAAGTTGATTAAATGAATGACTAAATAAAACATTCACAACAGAAAGGTCGCCTCAACAGCGACCTTTTTTATTGCATAAAAAAACCAATCCATAAGGAAGTTATCAAATGACACAGTTACAACAAAAGAATTTTATTTCACCAACACAGACTTCGCCGACTGTAGCGATGTTTCACCCTCGCCTTGCTACAGTCGGGCAATTTATTGCGGTTGTATTGATTTGGTCGCTTACTCCGCTAGCAGCCGTCTGGACCGTGCATGAGATTCATTGGGCGTGGGGCTTGTTTATCCGATTCAGTTTGGCCATTCCTTTAGCACTCATTTGTTTAGTCTGCTTTCGACTTAAATTAACCCTCAGTAAACAGGCACTGATGAGTTATCTCGCAGGTGCATTAGGATTATTTGGTTCTATGACATTTTGCTACATGGGAGCAACTCGAGTTTCATCGAGCATGATTTCAATCATTTATGGAACAGCACCTTTATGGACAGGTTTGATTTCAGTTTTTATCCTTAAACAAGAACGATTTCATAACCGCCAATGGTTTGGTCTGACGATTGCCTTTATAGGCTTGTTACTGACAATGGGTATCGGTTCACGCGATATTCAACTTGATCTTGTTGGCGTGATTTATGAAATCATTGCAGTGATGCTCTATGTATTATCTATGTTTGCAATTGCACGAGTTGGAGCTGGTATACACCCTATCATTCAAATGACAGGTTCAACGATCGTGTCATGGTTAGGTTATGTATGCCTACTTCCCTTTTTTCTGTCAGCAATTCCAACAGAGCTGCCAAGCATTCAAACCTCTATAGCTTTACTCTATAGTGCTTTGTGCTCTTCAGTTTTGGCTATGATTTTTTATTTCCACTTAGTCCAAAAACTCAATCCAACAACAGTCATGCTCATTACGATTATTACACCAGTACTGGCAACAATTTGGGGTACCTTATTTAATCATGAGCAAATCCATTTATATTTGGTTACTGGATTGGGCTTGCTGTGTTTTGGTCTTTTTGCGTATACCTATCCTAGAACTAAATACTAGCTAATCAGAACTCGAGTTGGTCAGTAAAATGACCGACTCGTCGATAGCATAACCCGCTATGCTACAGTTACACTACTTATATAAAGATTTATTCAAGGATGAAAGAATCAATGCGTAGTAGCCTTTTATGGATTTGGTTCGCTGTATTTTTGATTTTACAAGGCTGTGTGCATGCCACTGTTCAACCAAATCAAATTTCTAAAGCTCATACGACTGAGCTAAAACAACGTTATTATCAAGTCAAAACAAAAGCTTCTGATGGAACCTTGATTGCTTTTACCGTCTATCAACCCAAACTATCAACAAATCAAACTGCCCCATTAATCCTCCATACACATGGTTTCGGCCTATCTCGCATGAAGCGCCCTGAACTAAGCTTGTATGGTTTTCTACTTCCAACTGGGCAGGTTGCCAAATCAGCTTGGAAAAAAGGCTATTGGGTCATCAGTTTTGATCAACGAGGACATGGGGGGAGTCAAGGAAAGATTCGCTTAACAGACCCTGAAAAAGAAGCACAAGATGTCATTACGATTTTAAATTGGGCTGAACAAAATTTACCGCAACTGGCTAAAAATCAAAATGGTGTTCGTGCTGGAATGATTGGTGAATCCTATGCAGGCGGTGTGCAATATATTGCTTCAGCTTTAGACAAACGATTACAAGCAATTGTTCCTATTACGACATGGTACGATATTGTTGAAAGTTTAGCCCCAAATGGTGTGCCAAAAAGTAACTGGATTGATTTCTTAAATCTGATTGGAGACTGGTGGAATTGGAACAAATTCGACCCAGAATTAAAACAAGCATATCGAGATACTCAACAGCAGCAACTCAACCCTTCCATTTATGATTTTCTAAAAACACATCAAGCTAGCTGGTTTTGCGAACGTGAACAACATCCTCAGGCTGATGCTTTAATTATTCAAGGATTTAGAGATGTACTTTTCCCATTTAATGAAGGTGTGAAAGCAACAAAATGCTTGCAAGAAGCGAATCGTCAAGTACATTTAATCGGTGTCGAAGGTGGGCATCTACAGCCATTTGCTCAACACTCTCCTTTGGGCAGTACACCTTTTTGGTATATTGGAAAATCTATTCGTTGTGGGAATCAAAAGAGCTACGATTTACAAAAAACCATAATAAGCTGGTTCGACCTCAAACTAAAAGATCAAAATTCATCATCTGAACTTCCTGAAGTCTGTATTGATCAAAGTCCAGTAATCCAAATCAATGATTTAAAACCGATTACATCCTACGATTTGAACAAAACATGGATTGCACCTAACACAACTCAGGATGTATTTATTCCTATCCATACAGCAAATAAAAAAAGCTTCATCACAGGATCATCTTTATTGTCACTTGCTGTCGAAACAGAAAATGATGATGCAACTTTTTTTATTTCAATGGCAGTCAAGTCAGCTCAAACAGGGAAATATAAGACTCTTAATGAACAAACAACGCCATTTAACCCAAAACGTAAGCAGCTTTATGACCAAATTATTTCTGGATTAAATTTAAAGACACATAATTATCAAGATGTTGAGTTACCAAGCATTAATACCCATCTTCAACAAGGAGATACGATTGGGCTACTCGTTCATAGTCAAAGTAAATATTACAAAAGAGTAAAACAGAACAAAGTTGAAGCTTGGATTTCTGGCCAAATAAAGTTACCTAAATTATGGAGTGAAAAAGAGGTAACTCAGCAGTAATTATTAAATAATTATATCGAGAGTGTGATTACCACTCTCGATTGGCAATTAACTCTTCCATTTCGATATCAAGATAACCTGCATCTTGAACAATCATCATCATAGCTTCAGCGATATAATCTGCGGCTGTATCATCTAAACTTGACTCTAAATCTTCAAACTGAGGTTTCATCTCATTGATTTCTTTGATCGTTTGATGAGCTACTGCGTAAATTTCCATTTCAGATAAATCAGACCGACTGACTTTCTTTGAAAATTGCTTAATATGTTGTTTGATTTCAGCCACTAGAATATCGGGATAATAATCATCATCAAACATCGGGAGAAGTAAATTTTCAAACATAAAAATGAATACATCAATAAAACGACATGCTTATATCACAATCTCATGTAAAGCACGATATTTAGGCATAAAAAAAGCGGCTCTATCAACCGCTTTTTAGAAAACAGATTTTAATCTTTTCGTGCACTTAAATTCGTGGCGATCTTAGCAAGCTCTACGAACTCTGCACGCATTTGATATGGATCAGGTTGGGTAGATTGCTGACCAAGTTGAATGATCTGATCCCAGCCCATTGCACCATTATATTGTCCACCTTTTAATTGCTGTGCATATGAAGCTACAGCAATCGCAAATCTTGTATCACTATTGGCTTTTCCTAGAGGCTTGCTACCAAGCTGAACAGCTTGATTCAATAAGATGCTTTTATCTTGATTTGGCAATTTATAGCGCAAATTTACAAATGCATATTCTGTTTTCTTTGAAGCATCGATTTTTGTGCTTGCTTGATAGCGTGAATCACTATTCCAGCCTTGCTGACCCACAGGAATAATTTCATATAGTGCTGTGACATTATGTCCTGCTCCAATGTCTCCAGCATCAACTTTATCATTATTAAAATCTTCCTGTTTCAACATACGATTTTCATAACCAACTAATCGATATTCTTTAACAGTTGCTGGATTAAATTCAACTTGAATTTTAACATCTTGAGCGACAGTGGCTAATGTTGATGATAACTGACGTTGCACGACTTTTTTAGCTTCATTCTTATTGTCGATATAAGAGTAATTACCATCACCTGCATCAGCAATTTGCTCCATTAATTCTTCATTGTAATTACCTGTACCATAACCTAATGCAGTCAAAGAAACTCCACTTTTACGCTTCTCAGCCACCATACCTTTTAAGGTACTAAAATCTGTAATTCCAACATTAAAATCGCCATCCGTTGCCAATAAAATGCGATTGATTCCATTTTTAATAAATGCTTTTTCAGCTTGTTTGTAAGCTAGTTGTATCGCCTGCTCTCCTGAAGTAGCCCCACCCGCACGAAGCTCATCAATTACACGAAGAATTTTATCTTTTTGATCACCTGAGGTGGGTTCTAAAACTAATTTTTCCCCGCTCGCATAAGTAATAATCGTTACTTTATCTTGGGGACGAAGCTGTTCAGTTAAGATTATTAATGTTTGCTTCACTAATGGCAATTTATCTGGATCATCCATACTGCCTGAAACATCGACTAAAAAAACAAGATTAGCAGCAGGTAACTGTTTGACTGATAAATCTTTTGCTTGAATGCCAATTTTGATTAATTTGGCATTTTCTTTCCATGGAGAATCAACAGTTTCCGTTGTCACTGAAAATGGATGGATTCCAACAGGTTGAGGATATTGATAATCAAAATAATTAATCATTTCCTCGACACGAATAGCATCAACAGGAGGCAAGCGACCATCATTCAGAAAACGTCTTGTATTGGTATAACTTCCTGTATCGACATCTATACTAAAAGTAGAAACTGCTTGCTCAGCTACGCGATGAACTGGATTGACTTCATTCTTTTGATATTTTTCTGTGTTTGCCTCAAGTTTTACTCGCTCAGGTGCAGGGATTGCAGCTATGTAAGACGGTGTAACCATCTTACGTGCCATTTCCGAAGACATGTGCGCAGTCGGCGGCGGTGACATAGCAACAATGCCTGTTTCCCTGACTGGATTACCACAAGCAACGAGCATAGAACTGAGTACTGCTAAACTCAAAATTTTCTTTGATTGATACATCTTAAAACCCCTAGATCTAATTTCAATTTTTTAAATATATCTTTTGATTAATATTCTACGTAAAAAAATAAAGATACACCGTATGTTAATGTATCTTTATCTTCATAATTTCTCTTAAATTACAATGAACTGAGCATCATTCTATTCCAAACATTGATTGCATCTTTAGTCGCCTTAACATCATGTACGCGAACAATACTCGCACCTTGCTGGATACTTAACATATGGCCCATGACACTGCCTACTGCACGCTCTTGTGCTGGTATACCTGCTAATGCATCACCAATAAATCTTTTCCTAGATAAACCAGATAGCAAAGGAAATCCCATGTGATTCAGTTTCCAAAACTCATTTAGTAATTGGAAGTTCTGTTGAGCATTTTTAGCAAAACCAAAACCAGGATCAAGAATAATATTTTCAGGTTTGATTCCAACTTGAACAGCTTGATCTAGACGCTGTTGTAACTCTTGAATCACGTCCTCTGTCACATTTTCATATTGATCTAACTGATTCATATTAGTCGGCTCACCACGCATATGCATTAACACTACAGGTATATTCAATTCGGCAGCCGTTTCTAATGCTTGGGGACGTGTGAGCGCACGAACATCGTTCCAAATATGTGCACCTGCTTTCACTGCCGCACGTATCACCTCGGGCTGACTGGTATCAATCGACATGATCACATCGTGTTTTGATAATGCCTCAACCACAGGAATAACCCGTTTAATTTCTTCTTCTAGTTCGACTGGTGAAGCATTCGGACGGGTAGATTCTCCGCCTATATCAATGATAGTAGCACCCTGCTCAATCATTTGTAACGCACGTTGTACTGCTTGATCTTTTTGATGATGCAACCCACCATCGCTAAAAGAATCAGGAGTTACGTTCAGAATACCCATAATTTGAGGTTGAGATAAATCTAAACTTAAACGACCACACTTCAACTGACAATTTGGTAATGGCATCAACTGCATTTAGACACTCCTCTCTCTAGTTCGTATATATTAACAAGACTGAAGTGCGCAAGCTGATGATTTATTTTCAATAGAATAATAAAGTTGCAATTTCCAAGCTAACAAATGCTCATTTTATTAATATATTTTTTAGAACATAAAAAAGAGCAACCTAAGTTGCTCTTTTTAATTTCAAAGTATTAACCCATTGCTGGTAATGGTGGTGGCGTAGATGGACCATCTTTTGGTGGTTCAAATGCAGCCACAGGATTCTCAGCAACATATACTTTTGGTGGACGAGGTTCACGCCCTTCCATGATGTCACGAATTTGGTCACGATCAATCGTTTCCCATTCCATCAAGGCTTTAACCATAGCATGTGCGATATCTTGATTATTTTCCAAAATATCACGAGCAACTTTATATTGTTGATCAAGGATACGACGAACTTCTTCATCTACTTTTTGTTGAGTAGCTTCAGAAATTGTACGACTACCAACATTTCCAAAGAAACCATTTTGGTTTTCATCTTCATAGACCATGACGCCAAGTTTTTCTGACATACCATATTTGGTTACCATCGCACGAGCCATTTTAGTCGCTCGTTCGAAGTCGTTTGAAGCACCAGTTGACATTTGATTAATGAAAACTTCTTCAGCAATACGACCACCAAATAAGATTGAAAGCTCATTCAACATCTTATCTTTATAATGGCTAGTTTGGTCTTGTTCAGGCAGCTGCCATGTCACACCCAAAGCCCAACCGCGTGGCATAATCGTTACTTTATGCACAGGATCAGTACCAGGCAAGATTTCAGCAACGATGGCATGACCCGCTTCATGGTACGCAGTAGCACGACGTTCTTCTTCACGAATCACCATCGACTTACGTTCAGGACCCATGTAGATTTTGTCTTTTGCATCTTCGAAATCATGCATGTCGACAGTGTTCTTGTTACGACGAGCAGCGAACAATGCAGCTTCATTCACTAAGTTTGCTAGTTGCGCACCAGAGAAGCCTGGTGTACCACGTGCAAGGACTTTAACATCAACACCAGTCACTGAAGGTAATTTCTTCAAATGAACATTTAAGATTTGCTCACGACCACGAATGTCAGGTAACCCTACCATCACTTGACGGTCAAAACGACCTGGACGAAGTAAAGCTTTATCCAATACATCTACACGGTTTGTGGCAGCAATTACGATCACACCTTCATTGCCTTCAAAACCGTCCATCTCTACAAGCATTTGGTTCAAAGTTTGTTCACGTTCATCATGACCACCACCTGTACCTGAACCACGATGGCGACCTACAGCATCAATCTCATCAATGAAAATGATACATGGTGCATGACGTTTAGCTTGTTCGAACATATCACGAACACGTGAAGCACCAACACCAACAAACATTTCAACGAAATCAGAACCAGAAATACTAAAGAAAGGAACTTTAGCTTCACCAGCAATTGCTTTAGCTAATAATGTTTTACCTGTACCTGGAGGACCAACCATTAACACACCACGTGGAATAGTTGCGCCAAGACGTTTGAATTTTGCTGGATCTTTTAAGAAATCGACAATTTCAACGACTTCTTGTTTTGCTTCGTCACAACCTGCAACATCAGTAAACGTTACCTTGATTTGATCTTCAGATAACATTTTTGCTTTTGACTTACCAAAACTCATAGGACCGTTTTTGCCACCAGCGCCACCGCCCATATTACGCATGAAGAACATGAATAATAAAATGATGAGCAATACTGGGAAACTCGCAATGAGAAGTTGCATCAAAATGCCTTGACGTTGCGGAGCTGTCCCCTCAACTACAACATTTTGTTTGTTCAAGCTTGGTAGCAACTCAGTGTCTTCAACTTGTGGGCGAACCGTTTCAAATGAAGAACCATTGGTTTTTTCACCGCTAATATTTAAACCGTCAATTGTGACTTGTTTAATCTGCCCAGCATTAACTGCTGCTACGAAATCAGAATATTTCATCGCGGCAGGCTTATTGCGGTCACTGACGTTGCTAAAAATCAAAATCAGAACACCGAGTATGATGAGCCACAATACGGCATTCTTGAAGTAATCGCTCAAGGCTTTATTCCCATATCAATCTAATTTGATCATACCTAATCTTGGCTGACCTTCACAAAAACAGCAATGAATTTGCGTTGCAAAAAACTTAAAAGGTACAAAATGCACAATTTTTAACAACTTGGCAAGTACACTTTTATTGCAATGCCTTTTTACGACCTTGTCCAATCAAAAAAACCTCTTTTGATCGAGCACGAGACGCCTCAGGTTTAGCTGTTTTTAATACATCAAAACTATCGACCACTTGCTTTCTGAATTCGTCAAAGCCCGAACCTTGGAACACTTTAACAATAAATTGTCCATTTGGTCCTAAAACTTTTTGAGCAAAATCCAAAGCCAATTCACAAAGATAAATTTGGCGCGGTTGATCAACAGCCCTATTACCTGATGTATTGGGGGCCATATCAGAAATTACAACGTCAACTTGACGTCCATTTAAAATATTTAACAATTTTTCAAAAACTTCTTCCTCTCGGAAGTCACCTTGTAAGAAAGTCACGTCAGGAAGTGCATCCATTGGTAAAATATCTGAAGCAATTACTAGACCATTAGAACCAACCAGCTTTCCAGCGATTTGTGACCAACTACCTGGTGCTGCACCAAGATCGACAACCGTCATTCCTGGTTTGATCATTTTATATTTTTCTTGGATTTCAAGTAACTTATATGCTGCACGAGCGCGATAACCTTCTTTTTGTGCTTTTTTCACAAAAGGATCATCCAAGTGCTCTCTCATCCATGCACGACTGCTTTTAGACAATTTTTGATTGGTAATGCGTGTCGCCATAACTCACTAAATTTCAAAAAACTTCTGATTAGTCATTGTACGTGAAAATTACTCTCATTACAGTACGGATGTACTTCATTCACACGAACTTTTACAGATTTTTTTCGATCATCTAGATTGGATATTTCTCTTATTTTTGATCATTTTTATCCATCCACAAGCACCATTAATCTATCTTAGAAACGGGATGCAAGTTATACTAGTTCGTTTTTCAAATCAGGTATTTTTTAAATGGCGGCTTTATCTATCCATGAGCGCAAACGTTTACGTCAAATTGGTCACGCGCTGAATCCAGTTGTTATGATTGGTGGTCAGGGTCTGACAGAAAACGTAATTGAAGAAACAAATCGCGCTTTGAATGATCATGAACTTATCAAAGTTAAAATCGCGGGTGAAGATCGTGAAGATCGTGCAGCTGTAATTGATGCACTTGTTGAAGCTACAGGCGCTGAATCAGTACAAAAAATTGGTAAAATTGTTTTGCTTTATAAGAAAGCGAACAAACAAAATCAAAATCTCTCAAATCTCGTTCGTTTTGCACATTTAAGCAAGTAATCAAGCTATGGCAAGTTATGAACTCTCTGCTTTCGATCGTTTTAGTGCAATTACCGTTGTTGGAGCGATTGAGCAACAAACACCAGCGACTATAAATGTTGGTTTTTGGGTTCGTGACCCAAATCAGTTTTTAATTTATCCCGATCTCGTCGCAGCACATCCTCGCCTCGACTTTTTATGGGAACAAACGTGTTTTGAAATTTTTGTAGGTGTGAAAGATGAAGATTTCTATAGAGAAATTAATCTTTCCCCTTCTCAAGCTTGGCAAGCTTATCAATTTGAAGAATACCGATTCCCTGAAAATATACCGCCACTTTCTGCATATGATATTGAGCTAAATCACTTACAGAAAACCCATTACGGATTAAATGTAAGTTTAGACCTTACTCAATTTATGCAAAGCAATAAGTTGAAGTGGTCAGATTTATATGTAGGTTTAACTGCTGTATTAAATACCACACAAGGTATGCATTATTTTGCAATGCAGCACAGTAGCCCTCAAGCCGATTTTCACAACAAACGTGATTGGCTACATCAATTTTAATCAATAAAAAAGCGAGAATATATCTCGCTTTTTTATTGGCTAGTAATTAACTAGCACGAACTTTGTTCCAAGCTTCTACAGCTTGATCTTTAGTACGTTTAAAACTGCCAACTAGCGTATCTTTGTGCTTAACAGAGATTTGGCTAATATCATCTTTTAATTCTTTGCTTACTTTTGTTAAATCTTCAATTAAAGCATTTAACTCAGTTTTCAACGCATTCTTTAATTCAACCAAGTTACCTTGAGAAGAATTTAGTTGTGATTTGATCACTTCAATACGTTGAAGTAAATCTTGCTTGATTTGAGTCAATTGATTTTGAATATTTTGATTCAATTCTTTAGCTTCAGTCTCAATTTTTTCTTGAGTTTCAGCAATCACTTCTTTCACTTGCTCTTGAGTTTCAGCAATTACTTCTTTCGCTTGTTCTTGAGTTTCAGCAATTACTTCTTTCGCTTTAGCAGTCTTTTCAGCTACAACTTCTTTCGCTTTTGCTGTTTTCTCTGCAACTGCTTCTTTAACTTCAGCAGTCTTTTCAGCTACAACTTCTTTCACTTCTGCTGTTTTTGCAGCAACAGTTTCTTTAGCTTTAGCCGTTTTCTCGACAGCAACTTCTTTCACTTCTTCAGCAGTTGTCGGCGCTTGATTCTCAGCCATTTTGATTCCCCTCTATACTGATTGTTGATTTTTTGGCTAGGTATAAGATAAATCGCTTCAGCATCGAATCAGGCAAAAATTGTCTAACAATTTGCATAATATCTCATTCTATACTTAGAAGAATGAGTTATTTTGCAATAGACACTCTTTTCTGCTCCTCATTTTTACACGTGTACTTTTAACTCACTTTAATAAATAAAACACATAGACTTTTCAGAGACTCATGCGTATAATGCGCTGTTAAGTTACAAGCGAGCAGACTGGAAGGAGGGGCATGTTTTTAAAGACAGCCTACCTTTTTTTATGTCTACTCGCTTTTTTACAGCCCTATTTTTGTGGTTTTAGTTCAGGAGCTTTGGTTTGAGCACCCCCGCCATTTTAGCCCTCGCAGATGGAACGATCTTTAAAGGAACGTCTATCGGTGCATCGGGTAGGACGACTGGTGAAGTCGTTTTTAATACTGCCATGACTGGTTATCAAGAAATTTTGACTGACCCAAGTTACGCACAGCAACTTGTTACGTTGACTTATCCTCATATCGGAAATACTGGCTGTAATAGTGAAGACGTTGAATCAGGTCGCATCCATAAAGTATGGGCGAATGGTTTAATTATTCGTGATCTTCCACTATTACACAGTAACTTCCGTTCTGAGCAATCACTTAGCGAATATTTACAACAACACAATGTTGTTGCAATCGCAGATATTGACACACGAAAGTTAACTCGTATCTTACGTGAAAAAGGAGCACAAAACGGTTGTATCCTTGCTGGCGAAAATATTACAGAAGAAGAAGCTATCGCCAAAGCACGTGAATTCGGTGGTTTAAATGGTCTTGATCTTGCTAAAGAATGCTGTGACCCTGAAGGTTTCGAATGGACTGAAGGTTCTTGGGCATTAGGCAAAGGTTTTACCCAACCAGAACTTAAATATCATGTTGTTGCATATGATTATGGTGTCAAAACCAACATCTTACGTATGCTCGCAGATCGCGGCTGTAAATTAACAGTTGTTCCTGCACAAACACCTGCTGAAAAAGTCCTTGCTTTAAATCCAGATGGCGTTTTCCTGTCAAATGGTCCTGGTGATCCAGCAGCATGTGACTATGCAATCGAAGCGGTTAAAACCATTGTTGAAAACACAACATTACCAGTCTTTGGTATTTGTTTAGGTCACCAAATTTTAGCGCTTGCTTCTGGTGCGAAGACGATGAAAATGAATCATGGTCATCACGGCGCCAACCATCCTGTACAAAACCTTGAGAATGGTACAGTGATGATTACTTCTCAAAACCATGGCTTTGCAGTTGATGAAAGCACCTTACCTTCAAACTTAAAAGTAACACATCGTTCATTGTTTGATGGTACAAACCAAGGTATTCATCGCACTGACAAACCAGCATTTAGCTTCCAAGGTCACCCTGAAGCGAGTCCTGGTCCACATGATTGCGCTCCGTTGTTCGATCATTTCATCGAACTTATCGAAGCAGCTAAGAAGTAATTAAGGAGCGAATAATGCCTAAACGTACGGATATTAAAAGCATCTTAATTATTGGTGCTGGTCCTATTGTCATTGGTCAGGCGTGTGAGTTTGACTACTCAGGTGCACAAGCATGTAAAGCGCTTCGTGAAGAAGGTTACCGTGTTATTTTGGTGAACTCTAACCCAGCGACCATCATGACCGACCCTTCAATGGCGGATGCAACTTATATCGAGCCGATCACTTGGCAAACAGTTGCACAAATTATTGAAAAAGAACGCCCAGATGCAGTTCTCCCAACGATGGGTGGTCAAACTGCATTGAACTGTGCACTTGCATTAGATGCTAACGGTATTTTAGAAAAATATAACGTTGAATTGATTGGTGCATCAAAAGAAGCGATTGAAAAAGCAGAAGATCGTAAACTTTTTGACATCGCAATGCGTAAAATTGGACTTGAATGTCCTCGTGCTGATGTTGCTGAAAGCATGGAACATGCATTGGAAATTCAAGCACGTTTCGGCTTCCCAGTGATCATTCGTCCGTCATTCACGATGGGTGGTTCTGGTGGTGGTATCGCATACAATAAAGAAGAATTTATTGAAATCTGTGAACGCGGTTTCGATCTTTCTCCAACTAAACAATTATTGATTGATGAATCATTAATTGGTTGGAAAGAATACGAGATGGAAGTTGTTCGTGATAAAAACGACAACTGTATTATCGTATGTGCGATCGAAAACTTTGACCCAATGGGCGTGCATACTGGTGACTCAATCACTGTTGCCCCTGCTCAAACATTGACAGATAAAGAATATCAAATCATGCGTAATGCATCGGTTGCTGTTCTGCGTGAAATCGGTGTTGAAACAGGTGGTTCAAACGTTCAGTTCGGTATTAATCCGAAAGATGGTCGTATGGTTGTGATCGAGATGAACCCTCGTGTTTCTCGTTCATCTGCGCTTGCGTCTAAAGCTACTGGCTTCCCGATTGCAAAAATTGCTGCAAAACTTGCTGTTGGTTATACCCTTGATGAATTGAAAAATGACATCACTGGCGGTGTAACACCTGCAAGCTTCGAACCAGCAATTGACTATGTCGTAACCAAGATTCCACGCTTTAACTTCGAAAAATTCCCACAAGCTGAGCCTGTTCTTACAACTCAGATGAAATCTGTGGGCGAAGTGATGGCGATTGGTCGTAACTTCCAAGAATCTGTTCAAAAAGCACTTCGTGGTCTTGAAGTCGGTGTTAGTGGCTTTGATGAAAAAATCGAAGTTGGTACAGCAAATGCTAAAGACATCATCTTAAAAGAGCTTAAAGTTCCAGGTCCAGATCGTATTTGGTATGTTGCCGACGCATTCCGTCATGGTTTCTCATTAGATGAAGTGTTTGAAGCAACGAAGATTGACCGTTGGTTCTTGATCCAAATTGAAGATATCGTTAAAACTGAAGCTCAAGTAAAAACTTTAGGTTTTGGTGATTTAAACGCTGACAATATCCGTTCATTCAAGCGCAAAGGTTTATCTGACCTTCGTATTGCTGACTTAATGGGTATTTCACAAAAGCAATTCCGTAAACAACGTTGGAACTTGGGTGTATATCCAGTTTATAAACGTGTTGATACATGTGCTGCTGAGTTCGAATCAGGTACAGCTTACATGTATTCAACTTATGATGAAGAATGTGAAGCAAATCCATCAAGCCGTGACAAAATCATGGTCATCGGTGGTGGTCCGAACCGTATTGGTCAAGGTATTGAGTTTGACTATTGCTGTGTACACGCTGCCCTAGCTATGCGTGATGACGGTTACGAAACAATCATGGTGAACTGTAACCCTGAAACTGTTTCTACCGACTATGACACATCTGATCGTTTGTACTTCGAACCTGTTACATTGGAAGATGTTCTTGAAATCGTACGTACTGAGAAGCCTAAAGGCGTGATCGTACAATACGGTGGTCAAACACCTTTGAAATTGGCTCGTGCTTTGGAAGAAGCCGGTACACCAATCATTGGTACATCTCCAGATGCGATTGACCGTGCAGAAGACCGTGAACGTTTCCAGCAAATGATTCAACGTCTACAGCTTCGTCAACCGAACAACAGCATTGTAAAATCTGCTGAAGAAGGTATCTCTGAAGCTGCAAAAGTGGGTTACCCGCTAGTTGTTCGTCCATCTTATGTATTAGGTGGTCGCGCAATGGAAATCGTATATAACGAAGAAGAACTTAAGCGTTACCTTCGTGAAGCAGTTCAAGCGTCAAATGAAGCGCCTGTTCTTCTTGACCGTTTCCTTGATGATGCAACTGAAGTTGATGTGGACTGCGTATCTGACGGTAAAGACGTCGTGATTGGCGGTATCATGCAACATATTGAACAAGCAGGTATCCACTCAGGTGACTCAGCATGTTCGATTCCTCCTTACTCTCTTTCACAAGAAGTTCAGGATGAAATGCGTCGTCAAACTGTTGCGATGGCAAAAGAGCTTGGCGTTGTAGGTTTGATGAACGTTCAGTTTGCAGTAAAAGGCAACGACATTTATGTACTTGAAGTGAATCCACGTGCATCACGTACGGTTCCTTTCGTATCGAAATGTATCGGTGAATCTTTAGCGAAAGTTGCTGCTCGTTGTATGGCTGGTCAATCTTTAGAATCTCAAGGATTCACTAAAGAGATCATCCCAACTCACTTTGCTGTAAAAGAAGCGGTATTCCCGTTTGCTAAATTCCAAGGTGTTGACCCAATGCTTGGACCTGAGATGAAATCTACAGGTGAAGTTATGGGTGTAGGTGAAACATTTGGCGAAGCATTCTACAAAGCTGTGCTTGGTTCAAATGAACGTTTACCAGGCTTGCCAACTGAAGGCGAAGTGAAATATGCATTCTTATCTGTTCGTGAATCAGACAAGAAATATATTGCTAATATCGCTAAACAATTGATTGCTTACGGTTTCAAACTTGTTGCAACCAACGGTACTTACCAAGTATTGCAAGAAGCTGGTTTGGAATGTGAAGCAGTCAATAAAGTGACTGAAGGTCGTCCACACATTGTAGACCGCTTGAAAAATGGTGAAATTCATCTTATTGTCAACACCACTGAAGGCAAACAAGCTCAATACGATTCTGCAATGATTCGTCGTGCTGCCCTACAAGGCAAAGTGTACTACACAACGACAATCAATGGTGCAGAAGCAGTTTGCCAAGCATTTGCTGTGAAATTGCCAATGGATGTATACCGCTTGCAAGATTTACAAACTGTAGGTTAATTCTCTACCGATAAAGTCCCGTCACCTTATCGGTGGCGGGCTTTTTCTTTTTTTAATCCTGTATTTTCCCAACCAATTTAGAGGGGACTAAAATGCAACGTTATCCTATGACTCCTGAAGGCAAGGTTGCCTTAGAGAAAGAATTACAACAGTTAAAAACAGTTGATCGCCCACGTATTACGCAGGCTATTGCTGAGGCACGTGAGCATGGTGACCTCAAAGAAAATGCTGAGTATCATGCAGCACGTGAGCAACAAGGCTTCTGTGAAGGTCGTATTCAAGATATCGAAGGTAAACTTGGTGCATGTCAGGTAATTGACGTTAAAGATCTTGAACAAAACGGTCGTGTTGTATTTGGTGTTACGGTAACGATTGAAAACCTAGATACTGAAGAACGTAAGACCTATAAAATCGTAGGCGACGATGAAGCAGATTTTAAAATTAATAAAATCTCAGTGAACTCTCCAATCGCACGTGGCCTATTAGGCAAAAGCGAAGGCGATGAAGCTAAAATTCAAACACCACAAGGTGAAGTTGAATACGAAATCGTAAGCGTGGAATACCTATAATATTCCAAGCCCAATTAACCCCTCACCTTTGAGGGGTTTTTCTTCTCAAATTATTCTGTGAAATGTAAATGGACTCAACTTCGATCAACTCCCCTGTTAAACATTGGTGTGAGTTCGAATTTATTGCGAAAACTGTAAAGAATCCAAATATCCATATTAAAGGTAATTATTCCTATTATTCTGCTTATTGGGATCAGGGTTTTGAACGTTGTGTAGTACGTTATCTACATGACAAAGTATCCACACCAGATAAACCAATAGACCAACTTTATATTGGTAATTTTGTTTGCTTCGGTGCCGAATGTGTCATTATGATGGGCGGCAATCAGCTGCATAGACCAGACTGGATCTCCACCTTCCCTTTTGATACACGCAGTTTTCTTCCTGCGGGTGACACCATAATTGCAGATGGCTGCTGGATTGGTAGCAGAGCCATGATCATGCAAGGTGTTAAACTCGGTGAAGGTGCTGTGGTTGCCACAGGAGCTATAGTCACTCAAGATGTCCCACCTTATGCAATTGTAGGCGGTGTACCTGCTAAAATTATTAAGTATCGTTTTTCTGAAACAGATATTGAAAGACTACTTTCTTTAAAACTCTATGAGCTTGATGAAAAGCAGATTTTAAAAATTAGGGAACTATTACAAACTGATCAACTTGATGATTTACACTCATATTTAGACAAAAGTCTATAAAATAATTAACTGTACAATACACCTCATGCAATTTTAATATTCTTATATTTTTCAAATAACTAAACACATCAAAACATCTAAAACCAACAATTATTCTTATGAAATTACTAGGTTTTATTATTCGAATAATAAGTTTAATATGAAAGTATAGTTTTTATTTTAAACAAAAATTTAGAAGCGAATCAAAGTGTAATATAATAAGGAGTATTTATCATGGCTTATCAAAAAATTCTTGTCGCTATCGACGACTCTGAAATTTCAGCAAATGTCATTCAGCAAGCAGCACAACTTGCTAAAGCTTTAAATAGCCAAATTACTTTGGTTCAAGTAATGACTTTAGACCCATATTTGGCAGATGCGTATTTACGTATGGGGCAAAGTAATGAATTGATCGAACGTGTGCGATCTTATGTTCAGGAAAATTTAACGAAAGCTCAAAAACAATTTGAAGAATTAGGACAAACAGTTGCAACTCAAGTTGTAGAAGGTTTTTCAGTTCATGAGGAAATTATTAAAGCTGCTCAAAATCTTGAAGTGGATTTAATTATCATGGGTTCTCATGGTAGAACTGGATTTAAAAAGTTTATTTTAGGTAGCGTTGCTCAGAAAGTTTTGGGAGAAAGTCATATTCCTGTTCTGATCGTTCGCTGATCTAAGGTTATCCTTAGTCTAAAAAAACTGCATGTCCGATTTCAGACATGCAGTTTTTTAATTATTTTAATAAGTCAGACCTATAATTTACTTATTAACATGATTTGATTCGATTGAATAAATTATTTATTTTAAGTACAAAATTAAAATATCCATTGATAATCTTTTAATTTAATTTTGTGATTCTCTAATAAAACACCTTCATTTTTTAATAGCTTTAATTGTCGATTTTCACCATTTTCATCTAAGTTTATGGTACTCACTTTACCTTGTGAATTAATTACCCGATGCCATGGAAGCTGACTTCCTTCATCTAAATTCTTTAAAACTGTACCTACAAGACGGGCATGTTTTGGTAGCCCAGCTAGTTTAGCAATTTGTCCATAGGTAGCGACCTTTCCAAATGGAATTAAAGCGACGACTTCAAGAATTTGGCGTTGTAGTTCATTGGTATCATTCATCATCATTACTCATAAAATCTGTTAGCATGTCTGAATCCACATTAAAATACTTCCATAACAATTAAAATCTTGACGAGTTGAGAGTTCGAAGATGCAATTGAAACTATTATTTGTATCCATACTGAGTATTGCGATTACAGCTTCATGCACACCTTCCAAAAAACCACCTATTAAAATTACCCCGTATAAATACAAAACTGATTCATCCGATCATTTGCCTATCGTATATGTTACTTTTGTTTATACAATCAATCGACCTCAAGCAAAGATCTTTGATACTAAAGCTCAGATGCAGAAAGAAATCGAAATCTTAAATCGTTACTTTTTGGATGAAAATAACAATAAGATTTTTAAATTTAAGATGAATCACTACTATTCATATCTTGATTTTACAAAAAGGAAATGTGATCTTGCTTCAAAACTGAATCAACCAATGGATTTAGTCACTGAAAATGTGCCTAGTGCACTCAAAGATTGTTTTCCTAAACGCAAAAGTAAAGAAGTTTTATTTATTATCTATGACTCCTACTCTCCTAAGCTGAAATATAGTGATATCACGAGTTGGGGATTTAGGAATCAAGGCCGACCTTTCATTCTAATTGATTGGGAACGATTAAATTATCAGACTCAAGCTGCGAGTATTCATGAAATGGGACATGCTTTTGGTCTCAATCATGTCTGTGCACCCAACGCCAAGAAAACCACACCGACAAATATCATGACTAGTTATGATTGCAAACTAGGCAGTGGCGGATTACGTAATCTTGGTTTTACTTCTGAGCAATTGAATATAATTTTAGATAATTACTCAAAGTATCCTTAAATATTTAGCTCTACATAAAACCCTAAATCATTTTTCTTAATTCTAAAATGATGTTGATTCAAGTCTTTGGTTAGGTAATCACTTGCTCGTTCAAATTGTTGCTGATTGACTGGATAAGGTTGCCAAAAGCTTGATAAATTATCAGTAAAAATAGGATACAACTGAACAACTTCTTTTACTAAATTAATTCGAACGATAGCTCCAAATGGTAAAGCTTGGTATTTTTCATATTCTCCATTGCTATTAAACACTCCATTACCGATGCCAAAAATCACAGGCTTATTATTTATATATCGAATGGGTTGAATCGTATGGGCACCATGTCCAATAATTAAATCAACACCAATCTGTGTAAATAAGTTGGCTAGTTTTTCTTGTTCAGGATGTATTGATTTAAAATCTATGCCCCAATGACAAATTAAAATGATTTTTGCATCTGGATTCTGCATACGATATTGCATGATCTGTTCAAATAGAATGGCATTTAAGCAAGCCACGCCTGCACTTTTACCTAATGCATAAAAGTCATAGTCTTGATAAGCAATATCACGATGCCAATAGCCATTAAAAATAGCAACTTTTTTAGGTTTGAGATTTGGTGGTGTTTCAAAAAGTATGCTGAAACAAAGCAGGTTGAATTTTGATAAAATAGAGAAATGCGAATAACTCTAGAAATCAAATGTCCAACCTGCCTCAGTGACAGTAT
>NZ_JBPKBJ010000054.1:0-21484 GCF_051390655.1 Acinetobacter sp. P1(2025) | reverse complement strand
ATAAATGGGTAGAGTACAGGTTGCTGTAGAAGCATGTTTAATTCGTCTAATCACAGATACTTTATAAAGCATTTTAATACTTTTTTGAATCTGTCAATGCGTAAGTCCTAAAAGATATAAATCAAAAAGAAAAAGATTCAAAAGTTGTTACTCCAATCAATAATAAAGAACTGAAAAAAGAGTCCAATACATCTGCACAGCAAAAAGATGGTTTTACCAGTATCGATGGTGTGTCATATGTAAATAATGAATATTTAGAAGGCCAAGAATTTAATCTAGAAGGGAAAAAGCGTTTTTATACTATGCCTGATGGGAGTGGGCGTTTAGAAACTATTGAGCGTAAAAAAGGGGTTAGTCGCTCAATGTTGGATCGCATAATGAGTCGCTCAATGGAGTCGAGTAAAGCGATTACACTTTCTACAAATTATGTAAGATTATCACCAGAAGACTTAGCATTAGCACTTGAAGAAGATCGTTGTTTTGTTGAAAATTATACAAAATCAATTAAAAAGCTTAGTCTTAATAAAGATATTGGTTTATGGCCAAGAAAACCTCTAAAAGAGAAATTTGAATACGAATTAGTTGAACTAGACAATCCGATTACATATATTCAGATTGATGTGTGCTTAAAAAACAGGAGGGTTTAACTTGGTAAACTATACATACTCATTAGGAGTTTACCATGAGCAAGAAACAGAAGACTTACACCGCAGAATTTAAAGCTGAAGCCATAAAAGCCATTGAAGAGAACCAAGGTAATGTATCGGAATCCGCTAGACAACTTGGTATTTCAATGCAAACCCTTTCGAACTGGAATAACAAAGCAAAGGCTGGAGCTTTAGCAGGCACAAAACAGTATTCGCCCGATCTAAACGCCTTACTCGAAGAAAATAAGAAGCTTAAACAACAGCTCAAAACAGCTGAAATGGAACGTGAATTTTTAAAAAAGGCAGCAGCGTACTTTGCCAAAGAAAGTCAGTGAGGTACGCCTATATGAAATCGCAAAGCCACTTATTTCCGATTATTTTAACGGCTCGATTACTTCGTGTATCCGTTTCTCGCTATTATGATTGGCTAAAGCGAGGCATGAGTAAAAGATCAATTCAGCGAAATCAGCAGACAATTTTGGTCAAAATAGCCCATGAAGAAACCAAACAAAGCTATGGCTATGTTCGATTAACCAAGCATTTACAAGCGCAAGGTATCAAAATAAGTACGTATGCTGTGCGCCAAATAAAAAAGTCAAATCAGTTGTATTGTAAGCGCCATAAGCGTTTCAAAAGAACCACGAACAGTGATCACAACCGTTCTATTTATGACAATTTACTCAAGCAACAGTTTTCAATGACGAAGCCTAATCTTGCGTGGTCGAGTGACATTACCTACATTTGGACGGCTGAGGGCTGGTTGTACTTGGCAGCTGTCAAAGATCTTTACACGAAACAGGTTGTTGGCTATAGCTTAAATGAGCGCATGACAGCCAAGCTTGTTTGTGATGCATTGAATATGGCTATTCGCAATCAGAAACCTGCTAAAGATCTCATTGTACATTCAGACAGAGGCAGCCAATATTGCAGTAATGAATATCGAAACTTACTTGAGAAATTTGATTTTCAGGGTTCAATGAGCAAAAAAGGCGACTGCTTTGATAATGCACCGATAGAGAGTTTCTGGGGCATACTCAAAAATGAACTAGTCCATCATCGCAACTACAAAACAAGGGAAGAAGCCAAAGTGGATATTACAAAATATATAGAGTTATTTTATAATCAGCGAAGAATTCAAAAAGGCTTGGATTTTAAGACACCAAATCAAATGGCAGAAGACTTTTATCGGTTAGCTGCCTAGAATCTCCCAAGTGAAAGTCTCCTGCTAATTCAGCACACATCAGATTGATTCCTATGCTTCCAGTAATAATAAACCAGTATATTATTGGCCACTTGTTATCTTCTTAGATAAAAAAGGTTGTATCCAAGAAGGTGTAAGTGGTTTCAAAAATGAAACTGTACATGAATCAACTTTTAAGCATGCTGCTATTCAAGGTGTTTTGCGTGTCCCAGAAACAGCTCACTATGTAATGATGACACCATTAGCCTCAGCAGTTGATGTACCAGAACAAGAGCTTTCAAATCAAGGACAGATAAAAATCTCTGTTATTCAGTAAATATTAGGATGAATTTTAGTATGAATAAAAGAACGATATTACCACTAAGCCTATCTATAATTGCTGCAATGATGACGGCTTGTGGTGGTGAAAGCGCTAAAATAAATGAGGACCCAAATCAAGGCGTAGATGGTGTTACATCAAATACAAGTTGCGATGTCACTTCAACTGATTGTTTGAAATTTGTCCTTGATTATCCTGTTTCTGGACTAAATTTTGATTGCAGTACAGATAAAATCAATCATTTTGCAACTAAATTAGAAGGTAATATTGTTACCGGAGCATGTAAATTAGGAGATGAAGCCAGCTTCTATATTCAAGGTTCTGCGGCGAGAAAAATCAATCTTGGAACAATTAAGCTTGATACGATTTCTAAATTAAAAACGACAACTATTCCTCATATACGAGTAATAGATTTCGCTACTGCATTAACTGGCAAGACACCAAATTCACTTGATAAAAATGATGAAACTATTCGAGTTGCTGTTGCTCTGATTCGAATTATGCATAGTCTGGGCGTTGAAAGAAATGACAATGTAGTTGGAGATATACAACCGATAGAATTTACTGAAGAGAAGAAAGATTTATTAGTGAATGTCACTAAAGATATTGGTGTTAATGAATTATTGTCTGGTGAATACATTACACTTTTACAACCCTGGTTAGATGTATCAAAAGTTTCTGACGACCAAGCTTATACACTATTAATTCGTCTTTTAAACTTGGTTAACACGGGGGTTTGGCAAGCTGATTTACCGGCATATAAAGCTGGTGGTGAAAGTACAAGTGTTAATAATTTCCGCCCAGATGGGTTCTTCGGTTGTAATAAAGAATTGACTTCAAAATGCGTAGATAATGACACCAATCTATTGCATTCAATGGGCGCTTTCTTCTTATTGTCTGATCGACAAGGATATACGATTGGTGATGGTCAGCAATGGAAAGGAGCTGCAACTATAACGAATGGGTTGGTTGTTGCTCCAATTACCTTGATTACAAAGGTAAAACCAATTAAATTACAAGTAGATGCGCAAAAGGATTGGCTTGATCCGATCTATATGCAAGTAAATACAAATAAACCTTTACGTTTTAAAATTTCAGAAAATAATTCAGCTGAAGACTTATTGATATATCAAGGTAAGCTAATCAATAGAAATACTATACCTGGTACAACTAACTTTTATAAACAATTGATTAAAGCCAAAGATACGGATACCGTTGACACAACTCATCTTGGTTTATGGAAACAGTCTATATCAAGTGCTAACTATAATGGAACTGTTGATATTGTTAAGATTAATCCTTCGAGTTATTTAGCTAAAGACATTTTTAAAACTAGAAATAATGTTGCATCAAATCAGCAATATATCTTCCCTTTGTATGCTACTTTAACATTCAGATTCAGCAATGAAGCAAACCTAGCTCCAGTCGATTTAGGAATTGTCATTGATGAAAATGGTGATATACGTACAGATATCAAAGCGAATTCAACAGCTACAGATATGTCTGGTATTTGTGGCAGCGTGAAGACAGTGAATAGTGATGGTTCAATCACAGATAGTAATGATCAAAAACAGTTCCGAATTGGTACAACGGGAGCGACATTATTTTCAACGAATGATAAATCAATCAGTGTGAGAGCGATATTGTCTAATCCTAAGTTTGGAAATATCAATGGAGTAATGTTTGGCTTGAACGTAACTGCAGGCACTGGGGCGAAAATCAATATCAATAACCTTCTTGCAGGTCAAGCAACGGGCATTAATTTAACGAATTTCTCAAATAATACAGTGACATGGTCAAATACTTATGCATATTTTGTAGATGTATATAATCGTTTATATGATGATTTGACCACAGAGGAAAAAAATAAATACGTAGCTCCTACAGCAGAAGAACGTGAATTAGCGAAACGTTTCTCTGGTTCGGTAAGTATTAAGATTGCAGATCAATCTATCCCAGCATGTAAGGCAATTAAAGTTAAGTCGTAATATAAAAAAGACCGCGTTAAGCGGTCTTTTTTTTTAACCCGTATGGTCTAAACGAGTACCCAACGTTTCTAGATGAGTTGTGAATGTTCCTGATTTACGATCAGAAAAATAGTGTTTCAATGTTTGTTCAACACTTGGAAATGCGAGTTCAGACCATGGGATTTCATGTTCTTCAAATAAACGACATTCAATACTTTCTTCACCTGCTCCAAAGAAACCTTGTTTAATATGTGCTTTGAATAATACGTATATCTGTCCAATACGCGGAATATTGTACATACAATAAAGTTGTTCTATTTCAACTTCAGCTTCCGCTTCTTCACGTGTTTCACGAGCTGCACCTTGTTCCATGGTTTCTAATAACTCCATGTAACCAGCAGGTAAAGTCCATAAACCATAGCGCGGTTCAATTGCTCGTCGACAGAGTAAAACTTTGTCATCCCATAGGGCTAAAGCACCACAAATAACCTTGGGATTTTCATAATGAATATTGCCACAATTTGTACATACAAGACGTGTTTTATGATCACCTAATGGAATTTTTGCTTCAGTTTGATGTCCACACGCTACACAAAAGCTCATAATTATCATCAATCCTAGAGATAACTCAGCATAACTGAATTTTTATGAATTCGCATTAGGATCAGCTATGTTCCTCTGTAAAATTTCGGCTATGATGTTGGTGCATAAGAAAAGCATTCAAAGAGGGATGAGTAGCATGGAAGAGGCATCGTTAATACAGCTATTAGAACAACGGTTGCGATTTTCCAAACGAATTCAACAAGCTGATGCAGCAGTCTTAATTGCAATTACGCAGGAGACTCAGCCTAGAGTTTTATTGACACGTCGTTCAATTCATTTATCTCAACATGCAGGTGAGGTCTCTTTTCCTGGCGGTAAACGTGATCCTAGCGATACAAGCAATATTGTTGTTGCTTTACGTGAGGCTCAAGAGGAAACCGCACTAAATCCTTTCGATGTTAAATTATTGGGTGATTTACCGATTCAAAGAGCACGGAGTGGATTGTCTGTTAAACCAATTGTTGGCTTAATCCCTGCGGAAGTAAACCTTATTGCACAGCCCTCAGAAATTGATCGTATTTTCTTTGTACCATTAAAACAGTTAATCGATGCTCCTCCTTTACCTTATGAAGTTAGATTAGCCCGTCAATCTTTATATTTTCCAAGCATGCAAGTTGAAAGCGAAGTCGTGTGGGGTCTCACCGCAAGAATGCTCGTTTCATTATTCCAATACGGTTTAGGCTATCAAAAAAAATGGCCATTTCTAGTTAATCCACCTAACTTTGGTCTAGCTAAGTTTTAATTTCACTTTGAAAAGTAGAGTTTTTAAAATGATGTACAAATATAAAGAGTTTACTCCTAAAGCACTTCAACAACCTTGGGATGGTTGGGTTGCACCGACAGCAACTGTGATTGGTCAGGTCGAATTAGGGCGTGAAGTGAGTGTTTGGTTTGGTGCTGTCGTTAGAGCAGATAACTGTTTAATTCGAATCGGTAATTACTCGAATGTTCAAGAGAACGCTGTTTTGCATACAGATGCTGGTATTGAATTGAATATTGGTGAATACGTTACGATTGGCCATCAGGCGATGTTACATGGATGTACCATCGGTGATAATTCTTTAATTGGTATTAATGCGGTGATTCTAAATAATGCTGTGATTGGTAAGAATTGTATTATTGGTGCGAACGCTTTAATTCCAGAAGGTAAAGTGATCCCTGATAATTCAGTCGTAATGGGTTCACCTGGTAAAATAGTTAAAACTGTAGATGATGAAGGTGCGGTTAAACTACGAATGAGTGCCTTACATTATGCCGAGCATTTTAAAAACTTCCTAAATTTAGAAGCGTTTAATTTCTAAAGCACTTCAGATAAATTGATATGAACTCAGCCAAGTGAATGCTTGGCTTTTTTGTATCCATAAAAATAGAACAGCTCGCCTATGATGTCTGAGTGGAGTATGATACTCGACGTTTTTCATCTCTTTTATACCAAGGTTTTTGCATGAAATTGCTTGCATTGGAAACTGCAAATGAGCAGTGTTCAGTTTCACTAATTGATGACACACAAGAACTCTATTTTCAGTTGGATGAGCGAACAAAGGCACAAACTCAAACCATTTTGCCTTTAACAGAGCAGGCTTTAATTCAGACTCAGACCCAACTTTCTGATTTAACTGCAATTGCATTTAGCCGAGGTCCTGGTTCGTTTAGTGGTGTGCGCATCAATGCTGCAGTTGCACAGGCTTTGGCATGGTCGCATGATTTGCCTGTTATACCTGTTTCTACTTTACAAGCTTTAGCTCAAGCAGCATATCGATTAACCGGTTTGAAACAAGTTTCTGCTGTTTTAGATGCACGAATGCAAGAAGTGTATATTGCGAATTACAGCTTAGATCAGTTTGGTATTATGCAAGCAATCGATGAAGAAAAACTATTAGCTTATGAGCGTGCTAGTGAATACTGTAAGTTTACACCAATTGGTTCAGGTGCAACTCTTATAGAGTTTATGCAAGAAGATGAATCTAAAGCCTTAAATCAAAATGTTGCTGATATCAAAGCAACTGCGCACGATATCGCAACCATCGCAAGAGTTTATGCAACTCAACAAAAATGGGTTGACGCAGAACATGCCTTGCCAGTTTATTTACGTGATGATGCGTGGAAAAAAATTGCTGATCAGGGCAAACCAAATTAAGGTGAGTTATGGATATTTTATTGCTATTTAAAGCAGCCATAATGGGATTGGTTGAGGGCATAACAGAGTTTTTACCCATCTCAAGTACAGGTCATCTTATTTTGTCTGGACAGTTGCTCGATTTTTGGACTGTAGAAAAAAGAGATATGTTTGCCGTTGCAGTTCAGATCGGTGCGATTGCTGCAGTTATTTATGAGTATTGGGGCAAATTATGGGGTGCTTTGATCGGAGCAATGAAAGGTCAGGAGCAAGGTCGACGTTTAAGCCTAAATTTAATTATTGCTTCAATTCCTATTGTGATTATTGGATTAACATTTGGTGATGTGGTTAAAGCTTATTTATTTAATGCCATTACTGTTGCTATCGCTTTAATCGTTGGTGGTTTTATTATTCTTTGGGCGGAAAGACGCAAGCATTTAGTTGTCAGTTCTGAAGTGGATGATTTGACTTTTAAACAAGCAACGTTGATTGGGTTAATTCAATGTTTTGCTTTGATCCCTGGTACCTCACGATCGGGTTCAACGATAATTGGTTCTTTATTTTTAGGGATATCACGTAAAGCTGCCGCTGAATTTTCATTTTTCTTAGGTATTCCTGTATTGATGGGTGCAGGTTTACTCGATATGTATAAAATGCGAAATGATTTACATAGTAATGATTTAGCAGTACTTGCAGTTGGGATTGTGGTTGCTTTTATTTCTGCTTTGATCGTGATCCGTGCCTTGATTCGATATGTTTCTAAACACGATTTTACGGCATTCGCGTATTATCGTATCGGTTTTGGGGTATTTATCCTTGCAACATGGTGGACAGGTTGGGTGCATTGGTAATGAGGATGATATGTTGGTATCAAGCAGAATATGAACACTCATTTCAGCAACTTCAAGCTCGTTTTGCTGAACTAGATGTAAAACTTGAGGGTCATGTTGTAGAGAAAATTAACTCAAGATTTTTACGTTTGAATCCTGATATGGCATTGGTATTGGATGAAGATGGTTTAAGTCTCAGTGCAAATGGCATGAAAATGCAGCCCGATTGGTGTGCTGAAATTCCTCGTTTAAAAAGAGCAAGTTTAAAATCAGAAATGATAGCGAGGGCATGCCAACTTGGAGAGAAACCAACACTTATTGATGCTACAGCAGGGTTGGGACACGATAGCTTGCTTATGGCACATTTGGGTGCCAATGTACGCTTAATTGAGCGACATCCAATTTTATTTGTATTACTCGAATATGCTAAGGCACAAGCGGAAAGAGATCTCTTTTTACAAGCCACTATGCAACGCATTCAACTTATACATGCAGACTCAAATTGCTATTTAAATGAGTTAGCACAAAAAGGTGAATATCTAGATGTTGTTTATCTTGATCCGATGTTTCCCCAGCGTGATCAAAATCAGCAAGCGATAAAAAAACAGGCACAAGTCAAAAAACAAATGCAGTTGTTGCATATGTTATTACCCGAAGATGGTGAAATGGATTTGGGTGATCAACTACTCGATTTAGCTAAGAAAATTGCAAAAAGAGTAATTGTTAAACGACCACGCCATGCAGTTTATCTTGCTGAACAACATCCTGATCATCAATGGTTAGGGGATGCTTGTCGATTTGATGCTTATTTTCCAAAAGGTTAAATTTGAGTCTTTTTATCAGATGATTGTTTGGGTTAGGTCAATGCTCGGTAAAAATTTGTGATATAGTTCAAAAGCATGATTGCTAAAAAATTCTTGCTAAGCTTACACTACGGTTGCATATATTAACGATTTTGAAAAAGCGACATTTAATCTATAACGTTTGGCATATTTTTTAGTTTAGGCTTGAAAAGAGATACTCCCGAAGAATTCTATGATAGATCTCAAACCCTCCATTAATATCTGGCATGATTTCAAAAGTAACCAAATTGCTGGAATGTGGTTGTTCCTCGGGTCCCGCCGTTCATTACAAGTGGTTCATCCCTCTATCACCCAGCTGATCCTTTGGGGGATCTTAGGTGGCTGTACAAACTCGTTGTATAGTTGGTTAGTAGCTGGTCAAGTAGGTGATTTTAACCCTCAAGGTCTCATTGGCTATGCGCTTTGGCCGTTCATTGCCTTGATTGTCGGGATTTTTCTATCTCAACGGATGAACCAAGCACGGTTGATGTTAGTGCCTGCTTTACTCTGGTTGGTTCTTGATACCAATATTTTGCTCTTACAGTGCTTGATTCAGTATTTAGGATCGAATGGATATCTAAACTTCATTCCTGATAGTATCTATAATGGTTTTTTACCACCATTCTTTGTGGCTTTATTTGTTTGGCAAAGTTTAGCCGTAATTTGGGTGTTCTCACGTGCGCTGAATTGGCCTTGGTGGGAGCGAGCTCTCGTTTTTATCGCAACGATTGCAACGATGGTAGTTTGGCAATTATCGGTGAAAGATCAACCGATTTGGAAAGTCGAAGAAACTCCGCCAAGCTTTTCAGAGGAAGCATTTTATGCTCAGAGCAATTTATTACAACAAGCATTAGATAACATCCAATATGGCGACATTGCCCAAAGTCACTGGTACTTTTTAGGTGTTGCAGGTGATAGTTATGTGGATGTTTTTAAATCTGAAGTTGAGCGTATAAAAGAGCAGTTTGATACACGCTTTGGAACTGTCGACCGTTCTATCATGCTGGTCAATAACCCTGCCACGCGTTTAGAAGTACCAATAGCTTCAAAGACAAGTATCGAGCTTGCTTTGCGCCGTATCGGTCAACAGATGAATCGTGATAGTGATGTTTTATTTCTTTATATGACATCACATGGTGAAAAAAATCATTTTGAACTAGAAAATGCACCACTTGAATTAGGTCAGGTCGATCCAAAATGGTTACGTGAAACTCTGGATAAGTCCGGTATTCGTTGGCGAGTGATTGTAATTTCTGCATGTTATTCTGGAAGTTTTATTCCCGCATTACAGTCTCCAGAAACATTGATTATTACTGCATCAGCAGCGGATAAGACCTCTTTTGGCTGTAATAATGAAGCAGATTATACTTATTTTGGTCGAGCTTTTTTTGATTTGGCGATGCGTGAACAATCTTCAATGAAAAAAGCCTTTGAACAAGCCAAACAAACGGTGACACAGTGGGAAACTGCACAAGGTTTTGAGCCATCTGAACCACAATGGTCAATTGGTCGTAATATGGAACTCATGCTGCCGCAATTAGAACCATATTTATTCCCTACTCAAAATATTACAACAACAGACATTACAAAAACACAGGATGATCAACATGCAGCTACTGCAAAAAAATCGTTGTTTTGAGGGTGAACAAAGGATTTATCAACTTGAATCACAACACCTCAAAGGCTCAAGCCGCGTTGGTGTTTATCTCCCACCAGCTGCTTTAGATGGCAAACCTTGTTCTGCGCTTTTTTATCTTGCAGGGCTTACGTGTACTGAAGAAACATTTGCAATAAAAGCACATGCACAACGCATGGCAGCAAGATTAAGTCTTATTTTGATTACTCCTGATACATCTCCACGTGGAGAGCACGTTGCTCAAGGCGATCATTGGGATATTGGGCAGGGTGCTGGTTTTTATATTAATGCGATTCAACAACCTTGGGCTGAGCATTATCAAATGGAGTCATACATTGTTGATGAACTCTATGCCCATGTTTTGCAAGAATTTCCAATCATTGAAAATCAGGTTGGGGTTTTTGGACACTCAATGGGTGGTCATGGTGCTCTAACATTAGCATTTAAGTACCCAGAACTTTTTAGATCGGTCTCGGCATTTGCACCGATTTGTGCACCAAGTATTTGTCCTTGGGGTGAAAAGGCATTTAGTCAATATTTAGGACAGGATCAACAACGTTGGGCAGAACACGATGCAACTGCATTAGTGCAGCAGAAGGGGTCTCAATTTGAAGAAATTCTGATTGATCAAGGTTTAGAAGACCAATTCTTTGCGCAGTTAAATCCTGAAAAATTTAAACAAGCATGTTTAGAGTCTGGCCAGCATATTACTTTACGTTTGCATGAAGGTTATGATCATGGCTACTATTTTATTCAAAGCTTTATCGATGATCATTTGCAATTTCATGCTATTCAATTAGAAAAGAATGCTTAATCTTTGAAAGAAGCTCATTATGAGCTTCTTATTCTTGATGGGTCCAATTGGCAGCGAATTCCTGCTGAGCCATTCGATTCAAATGATCTATTACAACTTGCTCTAGTCGCTCGACATCATCTTGTTGATTTTCAATGATGACCTCTAAGTGTTGCTGTTGTGCTGTGAGTGTCACCGTTGCAGTAGGCATCAAAATTTTTGAATAGATTTCAGTTTCTTCAACTTCAAATTTATGTTTCCAGTGATTGAGCAAACGTTTAGCGATTCGTTTACCTTCGACTGTTTCAATCTGTGTAGTACTCTTCATCATACGACTTCATTTTTTGTATCGAAAATTACCTTAGCAAATAACCAATGATAAAAAAATAGTAACTCTGCAACGTGGTGTTGCATGTTTGCAATGCTCGAATAATCACTTTCTAACAGCCCTAAGCAGTATGAATTTGTTATAATCACGGAATCATTCCTTCGTCATTGTCAGGTTATCCATGTCCAAGCCTTATCTCATTGCTCCTTCAATTTTATCTGCTGATTTTGCTCGTTTAGGTGAAGATGTAGAAAAAGTTCTAGCTGCAGGCGCAGACGTTGTACATTTTGATGTGATGGATAATCACTATGTTCCGAATCTGACCTTCGGTGCAGGTATTTGTAAAGCATTAAAAAATTACGGTATCAAAGCACCAATTGATGTACACCTCATGGTTTCTCCTGTGGATCGTATGATTGGTGACTTCTTGGAAGCAGGTGCCGATATCATTACTTTCCACCCAGAAGCGACAGATCATATTGATCGCTCTTTGCAGTTGATTAAATCAGGTGGTGCAAAAGCAGGATTAGTTTTTAACCCTGCGACACCATTACATTATCTTGATTATGTTCTAGATAAAGTGGATCAAATTTTATTAATGAGTGTAAACCCTGGTTTTGGTGGGCAGAAATTTATTCCGATGACATTAGAAAAACTTCGCCAAGCACGCCAAATTATTGATGCAAGTGGCCGTGATATTCGTTTAGAAGTGGATGGTGGTGTAGGACCTGCAAATATTCGAGAAATTGCAGAAGCTGGGGCAGATATGTTTGTTGCTGGTTCAGCAATTTTTGGTCAACCAGATTACAAAACAGTGATCGACCAAATGCGTGCAGAGTTGGCTAATGTTGGTGCAAAACAAATTTAGTCTATTTAACCTATTTTTCACACTGAGTTGTGGATAACTTTGTTTATAACTACGTGGATAACCATGTTGATAAGCGAGTGGATAAGATGTTGTTAAAATAAACAAAATGATTTCAGTTGTTTATATTCACAGCAGTTTGAACGAAAAAGGACAAGTTTTTGTCCTTTTTTTGTGCGCTAAATTATTTATTTTGCTCTATTTTTACTCATGAATGATTTTTGCAGATATTGTTGAATAAAACAGCATCACTCTGTTTAAAGTTGTTGAATATTGCATAATTTGAACATAAACATGATTGTGCATAACTATGAAACAACTTATGCTTAATATAGATAAAGATTCTGATCTGTGGATAGGAATATTCAGTGCTACATCTCAAAAGATACAAACATATGTGGTTTGTGTTCCTGATGATATTTTTCATCGGGGGGAGTAATGTCGCCGTTGCAGCTGTACATACAATTCATGCTGAGCAATCCACCGTAACGATTCAGGATATGCCGTGTCACAAGATGCAAATGAAAAGTGAACAGCATCATCAAATGCAAATGGCACATCAAGACATGACGAGTTTGAGTAAATGTCATGACCAAAAAGTGCCAAATCAGCAACATTGTGAAGATTGTAATCATCCATCACATTGTCAAACGGTGAGTTTTACACTCGATCAAAATATACCTGAACTATCTGCTTTATCTGTTTTTGAACGACCTATTCATCTAATAACAGCATATCAAGCTCGACACTTAGCTGGATATTGGCAAGAAATTCTTCGTCCTCCCAAAGCCTAATCTATCAGCCACTCAGTCTTTTCTTAACTTCTTATAGTTAGGGAAATTTGATGAATCAATAGATTAGGATTATTTCATGTCTTCAAAATTATATGCTGGCGTTATTGCGAGTTTCGGTCTCTTATTCGCGCCCTATAGCATGGCTGCAATCAAAGAGTATCATCTTAATATCAATCAAGAGATGGTGAATGTCACAGGAAAACCTGTTCAAAGAATTACAGTGAATGGCAAATTTATTGCGCCTTTGCTGGAGTTTGAAGAAGGGGATGAAGCGGTCATTCATGTCCATAATCAACTTAAAGATCAAGACACCTCTCTGCATTGGCATGGTTTACTTTTACCAGGGCTTATGGATGGTGTTCCAGGCTTCAATGGCTTTAAAGGTATTAAGCCTAATGGTAGTTTTGAGTATCGTTTTAAAGTACGACAAAACGGAACTTATTGGTATCACGCACATAGTAAAGGCCAGGAACAGGATGGTTTATATGGTCCTTTGGTTATTTATCCCAAAGGAAAACAGCCTGTAGCCAAACATGAAAGTGCTGAACGTGATTATGTCGTGATGCTTTCCGATTTCCATGAAACGAAAAGTGACAAGATCATGGCAAATTTAAAAAAATCAGCGGAGTACTATCAAAATCAACGTGAAACAGTCGCTGATGTTTGGTCACAAGTGAAAGATCAAGGTTTGAAAGCTACATGGCAAGATCGTTCGATGTGGAATCAGATGCGCATGCTGAAAACTGATTTATCGGATGTCACTGGCTATACCTTTTTAGTGAATGGGAAAACACCACAACAAAATTGGACAGGTGCTTTCAAAGCAGGAGAAAAAGTTCGCTTACGGTTTATCAATGCTTCGGCGATGTCTTTTTTTGATGTGCGAATTCCTAATTTAAAAATGATGGTTGTTAGTGCTGATGGTCAGCCTGTCCAACCTGTTCCAGTCGATGAATTTAGAATTGGTGCAGCAGAAACTTATGATGTAATTGTTGAACCAACTCAACCGCATTATCAAATTCAAGCAGAGTCAATTGATCGTTCTGGTTTTGCAATCGCGTCATTGCAAAATGAAATGAAGCCAACACAACACACCGTGACGATGCCAGCAGCGCGTCCACGTGCTTTATTGACCATGGACGATATGGGACATGGAGCGCATGCGCAAGATGAAACGAGCAAAATAGATCATAGCCAGCATACTGGAATAGATAAATCTAAAATGGATCATAACCAACATACTCAGATGAGTAAGATGGCAATGAATCATAATGCGCATGGTGAAATGGATATGGGCGATATGAACCATAAATCTCATACCGACATGAATATGAGCCAGATGCATCATCATTCGGATAAGCAACAATCATCGATTTCCGTAACAAACCAACATAAACCACAAGCTGTTCAAGGTTGGGCAAATGCATCCACACCTGTTGGACATAAAGCATTGCAATATACCGATCTAAAAGCATTAACTCCTCAGCCTGATACGCGTGCTGCAGAAAGAGAACTCGTGATTCGTTTAGGTGGGACGATGGAACGATATATTTGGACAATTGATGGTAAAAAATTCAGTGATAAAGATTTTGAACCATTGAAAGTGCAGTACGGTGAGCGAATTCGTTTGAAGTTTGTCAATGAAAGTATGATGGCACATCCTATGCATTTACATGGCATGTTTATGCAGCTAGAAAATGGACAAAGCGCAGCCGATATGCCAAATAAGCATACCGTGATCGTACCACCCGGTAAAACCGTAACTGCATTACTGACAGCTGATGAATTAGGAGAGTGGGCGATTCACTGTCATTTGCTCTATCACATGAGTGCAGGAATGATGAGTAAGTTGATTGTTGCGAATGTCAATGAGGCAAAAACAGCCACTCAACCCACATCTACACCAGTTCAACCATCGACAGGAGAAAGCCATGCACATCATTAAGCAGTCTTCGAAGATGAAACGATATACACAGTTGATCGTGGTGAGTGGTATTGCATCCTCTTTGGGAGGATTTGCCCATGCCCATGCCCATGAAGCTCATAATCAAATGTTGCAGATGAATCAAGCTTCACAGCAACAGATGGTTGTGATGGAAACGTCAAAGGCAGATCATCAGAAACATGAACAGTCCAAACTTGCATATTTAAGCGATGTTCAAGATGCAGAGCATAGCCATCATAACGAACATGGCGGGCAAATATACCAGTCAACCAGTTTAGAAAATGCTTGGGCGGTAGATGAAGATGGAAATGGTAGTGTAAGCACCGAGTTAAAAACATGGGTGGGTACAGATGAAAATAAAATCTTCATCAAAGCCCATGTTGAGAAGGCTGAATCAGAAAAAGCTGAAACTGAAGCAATGACTTTATATAGCAGAAATATTGCAGATTTTTGGGATATACAGGCGGGTGTACGTTATCAATATCAACCAGAACATCAGCTAGATAAAGATCAATGGAGTGCTGTATTCGGTTTGCATGGTTTAGCACCATATTTCTTTGAAACAGAAGCTTATGTTTTTGCTGGACAAGATCAGCGTTGGCAGTTGAGTTTAGAAACCAGTCGAGACTTGCTATTTACACAAAAGTTAATTGCTCAACCCTATTTGAATGCAGATGTGGTATTGAGTGATGAATCAAAATATGCAAAGAAATCAGGGTTATCTAAACTACAAACGGGCGTACAAGTGCGTTATGAGATCAATAAAAAACTTATGCCTTTTGTAGATGTAGCATATGCTTATCATAAAGGTGCGGAGCAAACACCATGGCAATCTGCTTCTGAAAGTGAAAAGGGTTGGTTATATGCTACAGGATTAACGCTAAAGTTCTGATACTTTGTCTAAAAAGTCACTTTACTGAGATACTGTTGGTTTATACTAGCAGTATCTTTTTTGAGTCATTGATGGTGTATAAATGGCTTTAGAACAACAAAACAATCAAATAACAGCAATAACAGATTCCCTCGAAAAGATTAGCAATCAATCGTCTTTTTCAGATTCACAGCGGAGCAATAATAGTTCTATGCAGGTGAGCTATTATTATATTCCTCTGATGAAAGATGATCAGGATGTACAACGAATCAGAAAAGCATTAATTCCTTTCTCGGAAGTATTAATCGAGCATCATATCGATTTAGATTGTAAGCACCTCACGTTGTACCATCGAGATGATTTATCTCAGCTCACTTATAAACTTGAGTGTTTGAATTTAGGGGTGGAATTGCAACAAACCATGTCGCATTATGAACCGATTCAGATCATGATTGATCGACATAAGGGTTCGATACAAGAGGAATCTATAGATTCATCTAAGCATAATTATTTTTACCAATTCCAGATTTTTTTGAAAACTATATTTCAGCATTTAAATCAATGGATGAATGCGATACGAAACAAAAGGGATAAATGAGATGCCTAAATGGATGTATTGGGTATTAGCAGTCGCATTTGCATGGTTAATTTGGACAAATTTTTTAAAACCTGTTCCTGATTTAGATCAACTCAAGACACAACAGAATTTTCAAATCATTGAATTAGAAAAGTATGAAGGTTCTTTCCGTGTCTTATCCAAAGAAGATTATCATTGGGGACGAGAAGCTGAATTTTCACCGATCGACATTGCTGTCGGTTGGGGAGAGATGGCGAAACCGCAAGTATATGAGCGCATTGATATTTCTCAAGGTAATCGTTGGTATTATTGGAAAGTTGAAAATGAGCCGCCTATTTCATTAAGAGAAATTGCAACACATAGTGCCAACATGCATTTAGTCCCAGCAAATCCTTCTGTTGCATCACAAATGAAGAAGATAAAAAAAGATGATTTGGTTTATTTAAAAGGTTCATTGATTGAGATTCAGGCTTCAGATGGCTGGCGATGGAAAAGCTCTCTATCTCGAGAAGATACGGGGAATGGTGCTTGTGAACTCATGAAAGTTGAAAGTATCGTTTGGCAGTAATAGTTGTATTAAGCAATTTTAATTATTTCAATTATTTAAGTTGTCTAGATACACAACAATTCACACAATTGCGCATTTTACAGTAAACTGTTCAACTAAGGAGGACGACCTCCTTGCAAAGAATCACGTTGGGACGACCTGACTATTGATAAAGTAGACTGTTAAAAATGGCTTGGGCAATTTTAATCTTGGCGGGTATTTTTGAAATTATTTGGGCATATTCTATGAAAATGTCTGAAGGTTTTACAAAGCTAACGCCAAGCATCGTGACTATTGTTTTCATGATTTTAAGTGTTGTTTTATTGTCGATTTCAATGCGTTCACTTCCTTTAGGTACAGCATATACGGTGTGGACAGGGATTGGAGCGATTGGCTCTTTCGTGGTGGGTATTCTCATTTTGAATGAGCCGATGACCGCAATGCGAATGATTGCAGCAGTGTTGATCGTATCTGGTCTGATTTTAATGAAATTGTCTTCAAATTAAGAAAATTCAGCATCTTATCGGATTGAGTAAGCTGAATAGAACAAAGCCTATGGGGAATTTTTAATGCAATTGGTTTATATGTATATGGATTCTCCTGTAGGTGCATTAAAACTGGTTGCACATGATCAGGCTTTAGTTGCAGTCATGTGGGATAATGAAGATCATAAAAGAGTGCGTTTAGCAAAGCCCTTAGAAGATCATCAACATCCGATGTTACAGCGAGTTAAAAAACAATTAGAAGAATACTTTGTAGGACAGCGTCAACAATTTGATTTACCTCTTGATTTTCATGGCACTGATTTTCAGCAGCAGGTTTGGAAGGCTTTATTGACGATTCCTTATGGGGAAACACGTAGTTATAAAGAGATTGCACTCCAGATTGGTAATGAAAAAGCTGTTCGTGCAGTGGGTGCTGCGAATGGTAAGAATCCGATTTCGATTATTGCGCCGTGTCATCGAGTGATTGGATCGAGTGGGGCATTGGTTGGTTTTGCTGGTGGGTTGGATAAGAAGCAGATTTTACTCAGTTTAGAGCAAAGTCAAATTCCATAATCTGTATTGTTAATACTCGATTTTCATTGCTTTTTGGAATAAGCTACTTAACAGATATGAATCCACATATTTTATGACTTGAACCGTAACTCAGTTATTGGCGAGGCGGTGTCTTGCTTAGCGTAATCCAATATTAGGAATAACCTTCGGTTCGAGTTACTTTGGTTTCGCCCAAAGTAACCAAAGGCATTGTCATCTACAAAACCTGTTCACTTGCTGCATTTGTTTTATCTATCGCAGAAACGGGATATTACAAATACCACGCAGGTTGTAGATGAACTTTCCGAGTCTCATATATAGGGTATGTATTCATTTTCTTTTTCATAACAAATTGAATGGAAGTTTAAAAATGGCTGTTGGTGACGTAACAATGCCACTTATGCATGTGGTGCAGGGTGTAAAAATTGGCTCAACTGAGGCGTATGTACGTTATCCAAATCGACGAGATCTAGTCATTTTTGAATTTGCTGAAGGTTCAAATGTAGCAGGTGTATTTACTCAAAGTGCATTTGCTGCTGCGCCAGTTTTGCTTAGTAAAAAACACTTGGCAGAAAGTACACCACGTTATTTGATTATTAACACTGGTAATGCAAATGCGGCAACAGGAACTGTAGGTTATAAAAATGCAGAAACGACGTGTGCCAAATTAGCGGAATTAGCAGGTGTCCAAGCGAATCAGATTCTACCTTTTTCAACAGGTGTAATCGGTGAGCAACTTCCGATTGAGCGTTTAGTTCAAGGTATTCAGCCTGCATTAAATGATTTAAATGCGGATCGTTGGGCTGAAGCTGCTTCTGGCATTATGACCACAGATACTACTCCGAAAGGTGCATCTGAACAGTTTGAGCTTGATGGTGTGACATACACCATGACTGGAATCAGTAAAGGTGCGGGTATGATTCGCCCGAACATGGCAACCATGTTGAGCTTTGTTGCAACAGATGCACCAATATCAAAAGTACTTGTTCAGCAACTGTTACAAACGACTGTCGAACATTCGTTTAACCGCATCACAATCGATGGCGACACTTCAACCAATGACTCATGTATTTTTGTAGCAACAGGTCTAGCTGGTGGTGCGGAAATTGAATTACAAGATGACCCTCGTTACCAACAAGTGCTGGAGGTACTTGCGCGTATTATGAATCGTTTAGCACAATTGATTGTGCGTGATGGTGAAGGTGCAACTAAATTCATTACGGTACAGGTGGAAGGCGGAGCCAATATCCAAGAGTGTTGTGATGTTGCTTATAGTGTTGCTGAGTCACCACTCATTAAAACAGCTTTGTTCGCTTCTGATCCAAACTGGGGGCGTATTGTAATGGCGATTGGTAAAGCAGGTGTTCCAAACTTAGATAGCAGTAAGGTTCAAGTGTGGTTAGGTGATGTACAGATTTGCTTGGATGGTGGTGCGAATCCTGACTATACCGAAGAAGCAGGCGCTGCTGTGATGGCTGAGAAAGAAATCACGATTCGTATTGATTTAGGACGAGGTGAAGCGAAAGACACAGTTTATACCTGTGATTTTTCTTATGACTACGTCAAAATTAATGCCGATTATCGTTCGTAAATATGCGTTATAATAAAGCCTCCACAGTGGGGCTTTTTTTATATCACTCATGTGTGGACGAAGTGATTCATCCCAAATGATCACCCTAGATACCCACGTTATATGTTTGCTGTGATGCAAGCACGCAGGATAGAGAAGACGTTTTATGAATGATGCGAATTTAATTGCGAACGAAGCCAAAAATATTGTGCAGGCGCATTTAGATCGTTTGGGTGAGCCAAAGGACCATAGCCTCAGCCCAGAAGTGAAACAAGAAAAGTTTGCACAAATTGCAGCTGAGCTTAAAAAGCGTGATGCTGTCCTTGTTGCACATTACTACTGTGATCCTGATGTTCAAGAGCTTGCAGAATTAACAGGTGGTTGTGTTTCTGATTCTCTAGAAATGGCGCGTTTTGGTCGTGATCATGCTGCATCAACTCTTGTAGTTGCTGGGGTAAAGTTCATGGGCGAAACAGCAAAAATTTTATCTCCTGAAAAGACAGTATTAATGCCTACACTTGAGGCAACCTGTTCTTTGGACTTGGGTTGTCCAGTAGATGAGTTTACAGCATTCTGTGATCAACATCCCGATCATACTGTCGTGGTGTACGCCAATACTTCGGCAGCTGTGAAAGCACGTGCTGACTGGGTAGTGACTTCAAGCTGTGCAGTCGAGATTATTGAGCATCTTGATAGCTTGGGTGAAAAAATTATTTGGGCACCTGATCAGCATTTAGGACGTTACATCCAAAAGAAAACGGGTGCTGATATGTTGCTATGGGATGGCGCGTGTATCGTACATGAAGAATTCCGTGCACGTGGTATTGCACAAATGAAAGCACTATATCCTGATGCAGCAGTTTTAGTTCATCCTGAATCGCCTGAATCTGTAGTAGATATTGCAGATGCAGTGGGAAGTACTTCGCAATTGATCAAAGCAGCGCAGACTTTACCGCATAAACAAATGATCGTAGCTACTGATCGCGGTATTTTCTATAAGATGCAGCAAGCAGCACCAGATAAAGAATTATTCGAAGCGCCAACGGCGGGTGAGGGCGCAACATGTCGTTCGTGTGCCCATTGTCCTTGGATGGCAATGAATGAGTTAGATGGTATTTTGCACGTGTTACAACACGCTGATCAAGAAATACACGTTGATCCAGCATTGGCTGAGCGCGCAAAATTACCACTCGATCGAATGTTGAACTTTAGTGCTTCTCTAAAACGTTAAAATGCTTGTTAAATATACATTTGATAAGGAAAAATCATTTTTTTTAAAACTAGGTGTTGACGTGATGCGACGTCAAGCCTAGAATGCACACCGTACCGCACGATGTGCGATACAATAAAAGCTGAGATAAATCGGAGCATAGCACAGCCTGGTAGTGCACCTGGTTTGGGACCAGGGGGTCGTAGGTTCGAATCCTACTGCTCCGACCATTTAAAAGATGTTGAAAAACATTATTTTAAGATCGGCGAAGTATCGCTTGATAGTATTATCATCGTTATGCGCCTGTAGCTCAGTTGGATAGAGCATCCGCCTTCTAAGCGGATGGTCACAGGTTCGAATCCTGTCAGGCGCGCCATTTAGTTGGTAGCTTGGTACATAGAGCCAAACGTTATGGTGGATGTAGCTCAGTTGGTAGAGCCCTGGATTGTGATTCCAGTTGTCGCGGGTTCGAATCCCGTCATTCACCCCACTCTTTTATAGAGTAATCGGAGCATAGCACAGCCTGGTAGTGCACCTGGTTTGGGACCAGGGGGTCGTAGGTTCGAATCCTACTGCTCCGACCATCATCTTAAAGATGAGATAAAATGCCGCTAATCAGCGGTTTTTTTACGTCTGTATTTTTATATCTTATTTAATTAAATAACTAAAACTTATAGGACTTACGCACTATTATTTATAGACTCTCTGTGGTAGCAGATGATTTTTATCGAGAATAAAGTCATCAATGAAGTTTTTGATCATTGGTCTAAATAATTTCTTCTGCCA
>NZ_JBPKBJ010000053.1:0-21502 GCF_051390655.1 Acinetobacter sp. P1(2025) | reverse complement strand
GAGCAGATAGAATTTGCACTCAACCATCGTCCTAGAAAAACACTAGGTTGGTATACACCGAGTGAAGTTATGGCTGGTTTTTATACTGTTGCACTTGCCGCTTGAATCCGCCAGACATAAAAAAGCTCTTCATAAAGAAGAGCTTTTAACAATCCAATGCTACTAAATACGTTTTGGTAGGGTAGCCACCCAATTTAATAGATTAGTCGCATCATTTGTACGTGCTTGAGAAGTTGAAGCCCCGAGCAATACGACAACAGCTGGACGAGAATTAACTGTGGTGTGCATCACTACACAACGTCCTGCCTCATTGATATAACCTGTTTTTGATAAGTTAATATTCCAACCACCATTACGTACTAATGCATTGGTATTATTAGACTTCAAAACACGATAGCCTAAATTAAAATCGTAAGTAGGTGTTGTTGAGAACTGACGAATCAAACCATATTGAGATGCAGCACTCACCAAAATACCTAAATCTCTTGCTGATGAAACATTATGCGGATCAAGGCCTGTAGATTCAGCATAACGAGTTGATGTCATACCTAATTGTCTTGCTTTAGCATTCATCGCAGCCACAAACGCTGAACGGCCACCTGGATATGTACGAGCTAAAGCAGCAGCAGCAGGATTCTCAGATTTCATCAATGCGAAAAGCAGTAGTTCTGCACGATTCATCGTATCCCCGGCACGCAATGTAGAACTTGAGTTCTTACCACCAGCACCAGCGAAATCGATTTGTTGTAAGGTGATCTCTTCCGACATGTCTAAACGAGCATCAGCTGTCACAACTGCGGTCATGACTTTAGTAATCGATGCAATTGGAACTGCTAAGCTACTATTTTTACTGTACAGTACTTCACCAGTTTGTGCATCCATAACTAATGCTACACGTGCATTGACAGAGGGTTGATTGCTATACCCGAAAGTGTCACGTATTTGTACGCTCTTTTGAGGCGCCGTTGAAGAAGAAATGGAAGCAGAGCCACTCCCTCGTAAAGTTGTCGTGACTGAAGTTGAACCTTGTGGGCTGATCTCAGTCTCATCATCTTCCAGAAGTTGACTAACATCATTTGCAGACCAACTAATCGAAGCTGACGAACTGCCCGCACTCGGAGATACTGAATTATTATTCACTAATTCAGCAAAACTTGTTGAACTCCACGCCAACAAGATCGACATGCTTAACACATGCAAGACAGATTTTTTAGAATTTTTCACGACACAATACTCAACTCAGGACGCTGTACATTTGCGCTTACTATCATTATGCCTTACATTTGAACAAATCGGGTAAAGCTTTTGTAGACACAATTGTGTACAACTATTCTCTAATCACAAAGAATAGGATTGCTAATTTTGTCGTTTCATTGCAAGCTAATTTTGCTTTATGTAACAAAAAACCAGTTTTTTGAAAAAAAAGGAGGTCTTCTTGATCACTGTTCTCGTTGTTGATGATCATGAACTCGTACGCACAGGCATTTGCCGTATGTTAGAAGACCATCCAGATGTAGATGTTATTGGACAAGCTGAATCTGGCGAGGAAGCAATTGCATTGGTTCGTCAAAAACACCCTCAAGTGGTGTTGCTTGATGTCAATATGCCAGGAATTGGTGGCGTTGAAACTACTCGCCGACTACTCCAGTCAGCACCAGATACAAAAGTGATTGCTGTCAGTGGTTTAGCAGAAGAACCCTACCCATCACTACTGCTCAAAGCTGGTGCTAAAGGTTATATTACCAAAGGTGCACCAATTTCAGAGATGGTTCGAGCGATCAATAAAGTCATGCAAGGTGGTAAATACTTCAGTGCTGATATTGCAGAGCAGTTAGCTAGCTCATATCTTTCAGATACTCAACAATCCCCATTTGATTCGCTTTCAGAACGTGAAATGCAAGTTGCGATGATGGTCGTTAACTGTATTAGTGCTCAGGAAATTGCTGATAAATTGTTTGTAAGCGTTAAAACTGTCAATACTTATCGTTATCGTATTTTTGAAAAACTTGGGATTGATAGTGATGTCAAACTCACACACTTAGCGATTCGATACGGTCTTATTAAACCTTAAGAAAAGTGATCACATATGCTGGGCAAAATAGCCTCTTCCGTCTCCCAAACCGTCTATAAGCTTGGTATTTGGTATAGTGGATATCGGCTGATTATCTCTATCAGCCTTTTGCTCATTTATTTATTAACGGCTGAGCAATTAGCCTCAGACTATGATTACCCTTTTTTATATTTCTATACACTGATTTGCTTTATTGCATTTAGTATTTTCCAGCTTTTTTTACTCAAAATACTTCCAGTACAAGTCACTAAACAGCTCATTTTTAATTTTTCTTATTGATGTGATTTGTTTAGCGTTGATTACTTTCTCTGCGGGGGGGCCAAACTTACAATTAAGTTTGCTGTACGTAATCGTAATCTTTTCTTCTGCAATTCTACTAAACTCTCAGCTCTCGCTGATCGTGACACTTTTTGCTGTCATTATGGTGGTTTATCAACGTTTTATTGGCGATTTCTTTAACTACAATAACTTAAATCATTTAAGTAATAGTATCTTTCTCGCTTTTTTATTCTTTGTTGTGCATGCGATTGGACGTATTGCAGTACAACGTTTTAAAATTTTAGAGACGTTGACATTCCATCAATCCATAGAGATTCATCAACTTCAAAATATCAACCGCTACATCCTTGAACAGATTGAAGATGGTTATCTCGTTCTAGATGAAAGTAACCATATTGTTTTAAGTAATCCTGCTGCCAATACTTTACTTGGAATTAATGTACCTGTTTCTACTGAGAAAACACCTTTAATAAAATGGCAACCCGATCTTTTTGAGCTGATCAAATTTAGTGAGCTAAAAGATGGTGAGGAATTTAGTTTTGAATCACAACTTAGCCCATACACGGTCAATGTTCGAGTCAAACATTTAATTGTTCCTGAACAGTCCCTATTCTTATTGATCCTGAAAGATGCCCAAAAACTTACTCAACAGGTTCAACAATTGAAATTGGCAGCTTTAGGACAACTTTCTGCAAGTATTGCACACGAAATCAGAAACCCACTTGCAGCTATTGTACAAGCCAATGAATTACTTAAGGGTAGCGATATCCATCAGCAAGACATGCTATCTCGAATGATTAGCAAACAGGCAAAAAGGATCGATAGCATCATTCAAGATACTTTGGGGATGGCACGCAATAAACCTACTGAACCACAAATTATTCAATTAACAGAATTTTTTGAAACATTATTAAATGAAGATTTAGCAGATGTTAAATCTAAGATCCAACTCAGTTTGCCTGAAAATGTAGCAATCCTGTTTGATGAAAAACAATTAAGACAAGTGTTAATCAATCTTATTCGTAATGCTATAAGACACAATGCACCTGAAGCAGAATATATTGAAGTGAATATTCATCTAAATGATGGTCGCACCCGAATAGATGTGATTGATTTTGGTACAGGCGTTGCAAAAAGAGATATTTCTCAGTTATTCAAACCATTTTTTAGTACCGAAATTAAAGGAACTGGTTTAGGATTGTACTTGTCTCATAGTTTTTGTGAGGCAAATCATGCAAAGCTCAATTATATAGAGCAACAACAAGGAGCATGTTTCAGGATTGAATGCTCAAAAATTCATTGATTAAATTAGGTTTTTCGGGGAAATGGCACCTCTCAACCTCTCGTCTTACTCGTAGACGATGAAGAAGACTTATGTCTTCTTATGCAAATGACGCTCGCACGTATGGGAATCAAAACTCATCTTGCATATCGTGTGGAGCAAGCCAAAAAATTCTTTACCGAGTTTCAGTACGATGCATGTCTAACCGATCTTAACCTTCCAGATGGAAATGGTCTTGATCTTGTCAAACATGTGACTCAAAACTATCCAAACACACCAATCGCTGTTCTTACTGCTTACGGAAATATGGACATTGCAATTGCAGCACTGAAAGCTGGGGCGTTTGACTTTGTTAGCAAACCAGTGAATCAGACACATCTTGATCAACTGATTCAAAAAGCTTTAAACCGCCCTCAACCCGAACAAGAGGCGGTAGAAACAGCCTTAGAAAACAAATTGCTGATTGGGCGTTCAGCACCTATTCAACAATTACGGATCGCTTTAAAAAAGATTGCCCGTTCACAAGCACCTGTTTTTATTACAGGTGAATCAGGAACAGGAAAAGAAGTTGTTGCGAACTTAGTTCATCGTTTAAGTAATCGCAGCGAAGGACCTTTCATTGCCATCAACTGTGGTGCTATTCCAACAGAATTAATGGAAAGCGAATTATTCGGTCATAAGAAAGGCAGCTTTACAGGTGCAACACAAGATAAACAAGGACTTATCTTATCTGCACACGGTGGCAGCCTTTTTTTAGATGAAATTGCAGAACTTCCCTTAAATATGCAAGTAAAACTTTTACGTGCAGTACAAGAGAAAAAAATTCGTCCAGTTGGATCAGATCAAGAAATTGATGTGGATTTCCGTGTGATTAGTGCCAGCCACCAAGATTTAGAACTCTTGGTTCAGCAAGGTCGCTTTAGACAAGATTTATTCTTCCGCATTCATGTGATGGATATCGTATTGCCTCCACTTCGTGAACGTGGTCAAGATATCTTAATACTGGCAAATCATTTTATTCAAAAGATTAGCCAAGAATGGGAGTTACCTGTTAAATCCCTCACCACACGTGCAGAGCAATTCCTCTTGCAGCAATATTTTCCAGGTAACGTTCGCGAACTTCGAAACATTATTGAACGAGCAATCACTCTCAGTGATGATGAAACCATTGATTTGGCTCATTTGCAAACTGCACCTCTGCGTAGCTCAATCAGTATTCCTTCAAATGCTTATGTTCAGTCAGATGAAAGTGAAATAACGCTGCAAAGTGCGAGTCCAAACCCAAGCTCTAAAAAATTACCGCCAGAAGGTTTGGAACGCTATTTAGAAAATATTGAAAAAGAAGTGTTATTGAATGCTTTAAATCTGACCTACTGGAATCGAACGCTAGCAGCAAAAAAACTTGGAATGACCTTCCGATCTTTACGCTATCGTTTGAAAAAGTTTGGTTTAGATACTGAGGATGATGAGTAATCTCTGAATAAGAAGCCCCATAAAATTTGGGGCTTTTTTTAGATTTTGCTTTTTAAAGTCAATTCTGCCACATGTTCTAGATATGCATCTTCCCTTGTTTCAGGCGACAAGGGATAGGTTTGATGAGGTTGAATCCCTTGACCTTCAATCATATGTCCTTCAGGCGTATAATAATGAGAGACCGTCATTTGTAAGGCGGCTCCGCTAGGAAGTGGAAAAAGCTTTTGCACCACGCCTTTTCCATAACTATTTTCACCAATTACCCACGCTCTTTTATGCTCTTTTAATGCAGCAGTAAATACTTCAGCAGCTGATGCCGAACGATGATTAATCAAAATTCCTACTTTTAGATTTTGAAAGTCATTTGAAGGAAGTGCTTGAAATTGTTGATCTCCCTCAGAACGACTTTTTGTCGTCACGATCAAACCTTGGTTTAAAAATAAATCGGCTGACTCAACAGCAGCGGATAACAATCCACCTGGATTATTACGTAAATCCAAAACAACAGCTTTCAAACGATTTGAACTATATTCATCAATAATTCTTTTGATTTCATTTGCAGTGTCTTGTTGAAAGACACGAATTTTTAAAACTAAAACTTGATTGTGCAGTAACTCAGGTTCGATATCCGTTTCAACTTTTTTGTTTCTGACTAAGATGATAGTACTCGTGCTATTTTCAGCTTGTATTTGTACTGTACTTCCGATGGACCCATAAAGTAAGCCGAGAACTTGATCTTGATTTAGATTTTTTAATTCTTGATTATCAATTTTTAAAATTGTCTGCCCATTCCGCAAACCCAATTTATTTGAATCAGAACCTGTTTTTAAATCTTGAATCTGCCATGCGCGCATATGCGTGTCGTAATTCAAATTAAAATCAACTGATGCTAAATCACCTTCGGTATATTGAATGAGTTGGCGATATTCTTCTGCAGAAAGATAACGAGAATAACGATCTAGACCACTGACTAGACCTTGTATGGATTGTTGGAACAAAGCATCATCAGATTTTTTATCGACGTAATTGTCCTTCACAATGCTATAGATTTGAACAAACTGTTGAATTGATTCTATCGGAACTTCGGCACTACGCGATTCAGGACTCTCACCCCATTCATGCGTATGTGAGATCGGTGCAGCAAAGGAGGAATATCCCCCACACATCAACAAACTAGCAAATAATGCGCGATATATGTTGTTGTGTGGGGTCATTCTCTCACCTTATTGTAACGTAATTAGATTTTTACCTTGCATCTCTTGTGGAACAGGAAGATTCATTAAACTGAGCAAAGTTGGTGCTACATCTGCAAGCACGCCACCTTCAGCGATTGTTGCTTGTGTAGGTCCAACATAAATGAATGGCACCAGCTCAGTGGTATGTTGCGTATGTACCTGCCCGCTTTCATAGTCCTGCATTTGCTCTACATTACCATGATCAGCAGTAATTAACATATGACCTTTGTTTGCCATCACTGCTTCGTAGACTCGACCTAAACATGCATCCACAGTTTCTACTGCTTTCACAGCAGCATCAAACACACCAGTATGACCAACCATATCACCATTTGCATAGTTCACAACTAACAGATCAAACTCACCTGAATTGATTGCATTAACCAACTCATCAGTGACTTCAATTGCACTCATTTCAGGTTTTAAATCGTAAGTTGCGACATTCGGCGATGGAATCAAAATACGCTTCTCACCTGCATATTCATCCTCACGACCACCACTAAAGAAGAACGTAACATGTGCATATTTTTCTGTTTCAGCAATTCGTAACTGTGTCTTACCCAATCCTGATAGATATTCACCAATCGAATTCTTCAACTCTTCAGGCATATAAGCAACGGGAGCATCAATACTTGCTTGATAACGAGTCAGCATAACGAATTTTGAAAGTGCTGGAATTACTTTACGTGTAAAGCCTGTAAAATCTTTTTCAACAAAAGCACGAGTAATTTCACGCGCACGATCGGCACGGAAATTCATAAATACAATACTGTCGCCATCTTGTACTTTAACAATGTCACCAATACGTGTTGCTTTGACAAATTCATCGTTTTCATCAGCAGCATAAGCGAGATCCAACGCTTCAACTGCATTGCTAGCAACACGAGTCGCCTCACCCTCAGTCATTAAACGATAAGCTTGTTCAACACGATCCCAGCGATTATCACGGTCCATTGCAAAATAACGACCAATCATCGAAACAATGCGACCTTGATTTGGGTATTGAGCAAATACAGCATCTAATTTTTCTAACGAAGGTTTCGCACTACGTGGTGGAGTATCACGACCATCGAGAAATGCATGTAAGTAGACCTTTGCACCACGTTTTAGTGCAAGCTCACACATCGCCACGATATGGTCTTCATGTGAGTGAACGCCACCCTCTGACAGCAAGCCCATGATATGCACAGCACCATTTGCAGCTTTGGCTTTTTCTACAGCATCAATCAATACTTCATGCTCAAAGAAAGCACCAGTACGGATATCTTTAGTAATACGAGTAAAATCTTGGTACAACACTCGACCTGCACCAAGATTCATATGTCCAACTTCAGAGTTACCCATTTGCCCATCTGGCAAACCGACATCTTCACCTGAACCAGAGATTAAACTATTCGGATGCTTCGCTTTCATGGCGGTTAGATTTGGCGTTTTTGCTGCTAAATACGCGTTATCTTCAACTGCTTCACGATGTCCTACACCATCCATGATTACTAGAACGTGAGGAATTTTGCCAGCATTTGCATCCGTCATATTGGACTCTCTGTTTGTCTATCATTTGATCGGCATAGTTTACCGAAATTTGACAAAATTCTCTATGACCTGACGGATGGCTTTGCTCAATCGATAAGATAGGGAAAGCAAATGCTGCGTTAACGTGCTCGATAGAGCAAATAACTACCGATGCCGAACATCAGCATAATTGGCAACAATACAAACCATGCAGGAGATGGCGTATAAACCAAACTTGCATAACCTAAAAAGTCTTGCAAGTAGAAAAAGCCTAATCCCGTAAATAATGCAATCACCAGACGAAAACCCATAGACTGTTGACGCAATGGACCAAAAATAAAAGAACACGCAATCAAAACCAGTGCAATCAATGCAAAAGGAGAAGATACTTTCTGCCAGAAAGCCAGTTCGTAGCTCTTTGGTACTTGGCTATATTCTTCTAAATAGCGCATAAAACTAACCAACTGACTTGGAGATAAATCTTCAGGATCTAAGGTTACCATGTGCACATATTTCGGTTGCAAAGCGAGACCTAATGCCTGTTGAGCATGATCAGTTTTGATCGCATTACCTTGAGCCAGCAAATCAACTTGATGTGAATTCTGTAAAGTCCATTGACCATCTTTCACAAACTGACCTTTCTCAGCAGTAATAAAAGACTGAAGACGATAATTTTGATCAAAATCAATTGACTGAATATTGCGCAATTGCCCTTGAGAGTTTGCATAGTCAATATATGTAAAACGTTGACCTTCTCTGGACCAATATCCTTTTACTTCACCTAAAGTCGCAACACTACGTTGTTTTTTAATGCTTTGAGCTTTTTCATTTGTATATGGAATAACCCATTCACTTAATACAAAAGACAAAACAATTAATAACAGTGCTGAACGCATAACCCAGCCAACTATACGCCATAGGCTGATACCCACCGAGCGCATGACAATCAGTTCACTGTTCGATGCCAATGCCCCTAGACCAAGTACAGAACCTATCAACGCTGCTACAGGTAAAATTTCATACAAATATCGAGGCGCACCCCACATGACATACAAAAATGCCTGCCATGCGTTGTAATTAGGTTTAAGTGAGCCTAACTCACCTAGATACGTAAACAACACTTGTAAAAAGGAAAGCACCAATGTTGTTCCCAACATTGCGAGTACCGTGGTTTTTGTCACATGTTTGGCGACTATTCGACGTGCTAACATCATAACCCCACTCTCTGAATGCCTTTCTTAATTTTAGGCGCTAATTTCTGTTTGCGTGCAAAAATCGCTGCTGCAATTGCATAGACAAGAAGCACAACTGGATATGCCCAAATATCTAACTCTTCTTTACTAATTCGGGTCTTAATTGCAATCATCAATACAATTAAACTGGCAAAAATAAAAATCGCAGGAATGAGACGATAATAACGACCTTGTCTCGGGCTAACTTCAGATAATGCTACGGCGAGCAACAAAGCAACAAGGATCACAAAAGGTCCAAATATCCGCCACCCCAACTCACTACGAACCACCGAATCATCACGTTTTTGCCATAATTTACTCATAGATAATGCTTCAACATCATCACTTTCAAATTTAATGTCTTTATCATTTTCTAAACGTAAGCGATATGACTGAAATTCTGCTTGAGTGTAGCGTGGCTGATTCGGATAAATTTCGTAACGACGCCCCTGAACGAGGTCTACCACATTGGCTGTGTCATTAGCCATTTCCACACGTGTAGCTTCTTTTGCCAAGATCATGACATCAGGTTTGTCTTCACGTTCAGCTTTTTGATAATAGAAAATATCTTTTAAGTTTTTACGATCTTCTGACAAAGAGCCAGCATAAATGGTGTATGGCCCAGAAGAAATAAACTCCTTCGGTCGAACCAAATCAAAACCTGCTCGCACGGCTTGAGTTTGCATCAAACTCTCGTAAGCTCTGATTCCCGACGATGATCCCCAAAACATCAGAAAAGATTGAACAAGCAAATAGACGAAGGTCATCGGTAATAATAATTTTGCCAATTGATTTCGACTGACGCCACTACCATTTAACACTGCCATTTCATGGTCAACATAAAGTCGACCAAATACCAGCATCAATCCAATAAAGAAACCGAGTGGAAGAATCAACGTCAAAAATTCGGGTAGACGATATGCAATGATACTCAGCAAAACGCCAGCATCTAAACGACCTTGTGCAGCTCGTCCAAAAATCTTGATTAACTGACCACCCATAATAATGAGCGTAAGTAATGCAGTTACAACCAAAGAAGTGGACACCACTTGTTTGACGAGATAACGCCGAATAATCAAAGTAATGCTTCCAAAAAATAGACCAATCGTGGGGTAACGCTAGTTTACCCGAATGTTAAAAATATAAAACCTATCGCATGTTGCCGATTGCAAGCTCATACCTGAACGTGTTTAATGGACTTATCTATCTTTTTTGCTCATTAGGTTTTACATAAACAATGAAATTTACACTTCATACCGCATTACCAACTCAAGCGTCTAGTGAATCCTTGTGGATTTTAGTTGATTCAGAGCAATTACAACAAAGCACAAAGTCTTATAAAATCAACAATCTAGATAATCTTATTTCAGCAACACAATTTAAAGCAGCCTTCAACGAGAATTTACCGCTTATTGCTCAAATAGAAGAGCAAGCTAATGCCCAACTGCTTGGTTTAGGTAAAAGTAACGAGTTAAAACCGAATAAATTAGCAAAACTCGCACAAAGCATTATCAAATCGTCACAAAATAAATTTAAAGAAATTACGATTGATCTCACTGCTTTGCCAACAGATTTACATGCCTTATTCGCACTCAGTTTAAGTCAAGCAGGCTATGGTTATGACGAATTCAAATCCAAGAAAAATGAATTTGTCTTAGAAACCATCCATCTTGTTGCTGAAACAACTCTATTAAATGATGCACAACTCAACTTAGTTCATGCTGTTCAGTCTGGACAAAACTATGCACGCGACTTAGGCAATCGACCAGGAAATATTTGCTTCCCAGAATATTTAGCTGATCAAGCACTGGCTCTTGCTGCGCAATATCCAGATATGTTGCAAGTTACCATTCTTGATGAACAACAAATGGCTGACCTTGGGATGTATGCGTTCCTTGCCGTAAGCAAAGGATCTGATCGTCCAGGTCGAGTGATTACTCTTGAATACAAAGCCAATACAGATCAAGCTCCGATCGTACTTGTCGGTAAAGGTGTAACCTTTGATACAGGTGGTATCTCACTGAAGCCTGGTGCTGGTATGGATGAGATGAAATTTGATATGTGTGGTGCTGCTTCAGTACTTGGCACAATGCAGGCTCTTTGTGAAGCACAGCTACCAATTCATGTGGTGGGTGCGATTGCCGCAGCGGAAAATATGCCATCAGGTCGGGCAACTCGACCAGGTGATATTGTAACGACCATGAGTGGTCAAACTGTAGAAATTTTAAATACTGATGCAGAAGGTCGTCTGGTTCTATGTGATACGCTCACCTATGTCAAACGCTTTAACCCTGCTCTTGTGATTGATATTGCAACACTTACAGGTGCATGTGTCGTTGCATTAGGTAAAGTTGTAAGTGGCTTATTTACTCCTGATGATGAATTGGCTCAAGAGCTGCTACAAGCTGGCGAACAATCACTCGATCGTGTTTGGCGCATGCCTGTAATGGAAGAATATCAGGAATTGCTAGATTCACCTTTTGCAGACATTGCGAATATCGGCGGCCCACATGGTGGGGCAATCACAGCAGCATGTTTCCTTGAACGTTTCACACGTGACTATCGCTGGGCGCATCTCGATGTTGCTGGTACAGCATGGTTATCTGGAGCAGCTAAAGGTGCAACGGGTCGCCCAGTTCCTTTATTGATGCAATTTTTAGCAAATCGTGCTCAAGCAAATAGCTGAATGTTGTGACATTTATTTTTGTCATAAAAATAGGGCTTGAATATAACTTTGGACGATTCAAACTTGAGAAGTTTCAAGCCCTATTTGAGCATATTGATGTATTCGCTAGTGAATACATCAACCCAACCATAAAAAACAGATATGTGTAATTAGATGTCAACTCAAGCTCAAATTAGTTTTTATCTATTTGAAAATAGTACTGAGCGACAAGTTGAAAGTGCTTGTCGTTTATGCCGAAAAATTTTGAACCAACATCCTAAAGTGTGGTGGTATTGCGATAATGCAGAAATGCAGAACGAACTTGATGAGAAGCTTTGGACTTTTGATCCAACAAGTTTTATCCCCCATGGGATTCATTTAGAAAATAGTGCCGTATGTATTTCAGAAGAATTACCATCATCCAATGATTGGATTGTCTTTAATTTTAACAATCATGCACTTGAACAAACTCAAGAATTTCGACACATTATCGAAATTATTGAAAATAATGAAATTGCGAAACAAATCGGTCGAGAAAAATTTAAAATGTATCGTCGTTTAGGTATAGCACCTCGAACATTTAAATTATAAATCCGAAATTAGAGCGTCATTCGAGGAGTGTCAGGTGGCATTAAATGTAGGTCAAGACTTTAAAAAACGTTGGTTGAACACGCCTGAAGCGGTTCGCCAAACGTATCAAGAAGATTTAGCTCGCATCTGTGATTTACTCCTGCCCCAAACACCCATCCAAACTTGGGTTCATCATGATGAACAAGCACAACGAAATTCTGCACAACGAATTGAAAAAGCATATGCTGATCTCAAAGCAGAATTAATCGAACAAGCAAGAATCCGTAAACAATTGGCTTTAGAAAAGGCGCTTGAAGAAAAACGAGCTGCTGAAGCAGCATATGCAGCACAGCTTCAAGCGGATGAAGAGCGTCAGTTCGAACAACAAACTGAACATTTAGCAGCATTACGTCATCATATTGATCAAGAGATTGCAGACCAAACTGAACGTTATCAAGTAAATCCAGAACAACCAAGTATTGATTATGCTCAAGCTCAACACATGGTCATTAAAGATGAGCAAATTCAATCTGAGCTTGAAAGTGTGCGTGTCCGACTGGAACTAGAAGCTGAAAGTATGATTGAACAAGCGGTCACAGTTTTTAGAGCAAAATTACATGCGATTGCGCAAGACGAAATAGAATACATTCTCAAAAATAGTCAATTTTCAGATAAAGAATAATAAAAAGCCCAGTTCAAACTGGGCTTTTTTGAATCATTTCAAGAAACCATTTTCGGCCAAAAATGCCATACTGATATTGGATTCAGTTTTCTGCTCAGCCGCCTTATCACCGAGTAGTAATCTTTCGATATAACGAGCCAACACATCAACTTCAAGATTGACTTTGCTTCCAACTTGCCAAGTTCCAATATTGGTACGTTCAGCCGTATGCGGGATCAAATTCAAACTCAAAATATTGCCGCGTAAATGGTTAATGGTCAGACTGATCCCATCAACTGTCACAGAACCCTTTTCTGCCAAATATTTGGCTAATTCAACAGGTGCAGTCACTTCAAAATACAATGAACGAGCATCATGGCGGACTAAAGTAATTTCACCCAAGCCATCAACATGACCACTGACAATGTGCCCACCAAAACGAGTCGTTGGCAGCATTGCCTTTTCGACATTCACCGCTTGACCAACTTTCCACTGCCCCAATGTCGTACGATTCAAACTTTCACGGGAAACATCAGCCGCATACCAATTATCGCCCCATTCGATCACCGTCAAACAGATACCATTGGTTGCAATCGAATCCCCCAAATGCACATCCGACATATCCAGATCAGTTTGAATACGTAAACGAACATCGCCGCCCACACTTTGTAAGCTCTCAACCTTACCTAAACTTTCAATAATGCCTGTAAACATGGGAGTTTCAACCTATCTTTATGCAATACGCGCCATAGTCAATGAGATACCTTAAAGCAAAGAACTTGAGATAACAAGCCACTCAGAGTTCAAATCGTCAGAGATAAAAAAGGTAGTCATTTGACTACCTTTGAACAATTCAATGAGGTTTATTGAAACTCAGAAATTTGTGAGTTCATCTTTTCTTTGACTTCGACTTGCTGATGTTTTAGGAACTGGCTAAAGAAAAATTTATAACCTAATACACCTAAACACGCACCTAAAATTGGTGCAAAAATAGGAACCATAAAATATGGAACATCACGACCACCAGTAAAAGCGACAGGTCCCCAGCCCATAAAGTAAGCAACCAATTTAGGACCAAAATCACGTGCAGGATTCATTGCAAACCCTGTTAATGGGCCAAAAGAAGCACCGATTACAGCGACAAGCAATCCGACCAAAATAGGTGCTAAAGCTCCACGTGGTAAACCATTGGTATCATCGCCAATGGCCATAATTAACCAAAGTAAAAGCATAGTGATAAACATTTCCACCATGAATGCTTGACCAATCGACAACAACGGATGTGGATAGGTTGAGAAAATCCCAGCTAACTCTAAACTTTCTACGCTGCCGCGGAGCATATGATGAGTCTGCTCATAGTCCAGAAATAAGTTACTGTATAAAGCATATACAAGGAATGCACCCAAGGCTGCACCAGCGACTTGTGAAATGATATAAAAAGGGACTTTACGTTTATCAAACCCAGCAAATAAAGCTAAAGCGATTGTAACCGCAGGATTGAGATGAGCACCTGAAATACCCGCTGATAAATAAACAGCTAGAGCAACTGCTAAACCCCAAACGATACTAATTTCCCATAAACCTAAGTTTGCTCCTGCAAGCTTAAGTGCAGCCACAACACCAATACCAAATGATAGAAATATTGCAGTAGCAAAAAACTCTGCGACACATTGACCCCATAAAGTAGGTTCCGAGCGACTCATAACAACCTCACTTGGTCATAGCTACTGATCAGCATGACCTTAAATCAAGCTCGGCAAAATATATTCATTTTCGAAAATGATCAATATTTTTAAGGTACTTTTTAGACCAAAAAGTAAAATATTTTTCAAATAACAAAATCAATAAGTTCAAATGAAAAAATAATATAAACTTCTGTTTTTGATTATTATTTATAAAATTGACAATTATATATGAATTTATAAAAGCGCTTTATAACTCACATACAAAACAATAACTTAGTCTAAATATTAGCTCTAATGATTAAAAAAGATAAAAAATAGAAAAACCCAGACACCATTTTATAAAAAATGATGTCTGCATGAAGCTACCATAGTGCAAGTTGCGTGCTGTTGCCTGTTGTATCGACCCCGCCTAGCTCAGCAAAATGATAAAGCTGCCCTAATAGTTGTCTTAATGGAGGACCAGACTTAGCATGAGTATCTGTAATGACAATAAATTCAAGTACACGTGCACGTTCAGATTGGCGTTGTTTACTAACTCGATAGCGTGGAACATCTTGCGTCAGTAGTGTTACTTTGCCGCGTTTTAAATTCGCTGTAAGTAAATCTTTAGGCTCGATATTTCCATCAGTTGAATAGCTTGTCAAAATATAACGTGCATTAATCGTTTCAAGTAACTTCTCATAAGCATCTTTGGCATGCTTCGAAGAGTTATAAGGGCTAGGACGCTCTTTACGCCATGCTCGATCAATACCACTCTTGAAGCCCTTTGTATCAGGTGATGGCAAGTCAACTTGATCCCACAAAGTCAAAGCATTTAAAACATGATAATTACTGCTGTAAGCATGCTGGTTGTAAGGAGGATCAAGATAAGCAACATCCACCTCAAAACCACTCATTTGATTCGCTAAATGCTGAGCATCTACACACCACATTTCAGCAGCAGGTCGTTTTCTATCACCAATTTCGCAAAAGCGACTTGGGGTGAGCCACAATAAAGATTCTATACGTTCTAGTGCAGTTTGAGTTCTCCCCCCCCACCCTTGATGGAAACTCTTGAATACACCACTGGTATTACTCACAAAACTGGCTGAATAAAGTAATGGCGCCAACAAAGCACTCATCTCGACATCATTGATTGCACCTTGAGCTTGCCATGTCGCAATCTGTTGTCGAATTGCGTCTATACGCATGCCATTGCGGCGTTTAAAGAACAGTCGATCACGGGAAGGATCGTAAATATCATCATTGCGCGGGCATAAATTATGGGTCACCCAGCCTTTGACTTCAGGGAGCCTGTTTAAGTAATCAATCGCCTTTTGATAACCACCCAACTCTTTGAAAGCTGGTGCATCCACACAAGCTAAAATGGCATGATTGAGTGCATGACTATAGGGCTCCCAATCATTAGCAATCACACGATACCCATTTTGGCGGGCTAAACGAGAAACAACACCACTCCCTGCAAAAAAATCCGCAAAAATCGGTGGGTTCTTCTTTTTACTATTCAGAGTACCTGTAATCTCAAGCGCTTCTAAAATCAAATGTAGAAGTCGACGCTTATTCCCGAGATATGGAACTAACTGATGAAAAAGATACTCGTCTGTGGTACGTGCTGCATGACGACGTTTGTGATAAACCGATGGTTCTGGATTCATATCATCTCTTGGATAGGGAGCAATCTCAGGCGAATATCTTGCCCAAGTTGGGTTACATCGACCAACTCAAAACGAAGTTGCTCTGCCATTTTGCTAAACTTAGCGTTGAACATTGGACGAGCAGATTGACCAAGTAAAGTAGGTGCAACATAACTAATCATTTCATCAACCAAACCTTGTTCTAAAAAGGCGGTTGATAAGGTTGCACCCGCCTCTACCAACACATCATAAATTTGATATTGCTGAGTGAGGGTTTGCAATAATTGATTCAATGGTTGCGGCGCTAATTGTATCACGCCTAAATCGGCAAGTTCTTGACGAAATGGTGTCATCACCATGACGGTTTCAGGATTTTGTAAAATCTTGGCACTCAGGGGTAACTGTCCCTGACGATCTAAAATAATTCGTTTAGGTTGTACAACCGAGATGAGATCAATCCCGTCTAAGGAACGGACATTGAGTTCACAATCATCTGCCAGAACGGTCTGAATACCTGTAATCACAGCAGCGGAGATGGCTCGCCAATGTTGTACATCTTGACGTGCTGCTGTTCCAGTAATCCATTTCGATTCACCAGATGCCATCGCAGTCCGCCCATCTAAGCTAGATGCAATTTTCAAACGTACATAAGGTAAACCTGTCGACATCGCTTTTAAGAAGCCAAAATTTAAAGTTTTGGCTTCTTCATCACAAATCCCAGTTTCCACTTCTATGCCTGCATCTTGCAAGATTTTGACACCTTTACCAGCCACCAGAGGATTTGGATCAGAACAAGCAACGACAACCTTTTTGACTTGAGCTTTTACTAAGGCTTCCGCGCAAGGTGGTGTCCGACCAAAATGGGCACACGGCTCTAAAGTCACATATGCCGTGGCATCTTTGGCATTTTCTCCAGCTTGTCGAAGTGCAAATACTTCTGCGTGTGGCTGACCTGCTTTGGGATGAAAACCTTCACCTATGATTTTTCCATCTTTAACAATAACGCAACCCACATTGGGATTTGGTTTAGTCGAATACTGACCACGTCGTGCTAAATCAATAGCCTGTTGCATCCAGTACTGATTTTCAGAAAGATGATCTTGGATTAAATCGGACATGATTTCCCTAACTTAAGCTTCGTTTTCACGTTGTTGCATTTGCTCGATTTGACGACGAAATGCCTCCACATCTTGGAAATCTTGATACACAGAAGCGAAACGAACATACGCCACATGATCCAATGCAAACAAAGCCTGCATGACAATTTCACCAATGGTTCTAGATTTGACATCACGTTCACCGAGACGGCGAATTTGGGATTGAATGTCGCTCAGCACTGTCTCAATTTGCTCTTGAGTCACAGGTCGCTTCTGCAAAGCGTGCATCAGAGAGCGGCGAAGTTTTGCTTCATCAAAAGGCTCACTTTTCGCATCTGATTTAATAACCCGCGGCATTACCATTTCATAACTTTCGAAAGTTGTAAAACGCTCACCACACACCACGCACTCACGACGGCGACGAATCTGACTACCCTCGGCAGCCAAACGGGAATCGATAACTTTACTATCAGCGGCGTTACAAAATGGACAATGCATAGTTGTGCAATTAGTTATTCACGTCAACCAAGTGTATCAAAGTTTCAGCTATTGCTAAACAGAGAGCCACAATAGCCCATCAGTACAACCAAAAGTATATAAACGCTTTTTCATAGACATAAAAAAACAGCCCTTAAGGGCTGCTTTTTTATCGATATTCGAAAGATCAATTATTCGATACGTTCGCCATGTTGGCTAAGGTCAAGACCCATACGCTCATCATCAGCGCTTACACGTATACCAATCACAAGATCGATCACTTTAAGGATAATGAAAGTCACAACACCACTATATACGATTGTTGCTAATACACCTTCAATTTGAACCCAAAGTTGGCCAGCGAATGTCGGAGCTAGTACAACACCAGCAGCTTTAATGATTTCATCACTATAGAAGACACCTGTCAGTACTGCACCTACGATACCACCAACAGCGTGTAAACCGAATGCATCCAAAGCATCATCAGCTTTAAGTAAGCGTTTCAGTGCTGTAATACCCCAGAAACATACTACGCCACCGATCAGACCCATGATCAATGCACCACCTACACCAACGAAACCAGCAGCAGGAGTGATTACAACAAGACCAGCCACCGCACCAGATGCACCACCAAGAACAGAAGCTTTACCACGGATTAGACGTTCTACAAGTAACCAAGAGAATGCAGCAGCGGCAGCAGCAACTTGAGTTACCAAGATTGCCATACTTGCACGAGCACCCGCACCTAATGCGCTACCACCATTGAAACCGAACCAACCTACCCAAATCAAGCTCGCGCCGATTACAGTTAAAGTAAGGTTATGTGGTGCCATAGATTCACGACCAAGACCTGTACGTTTACCTAACATGTATGCAGCAACTAGACCAGCAACACCCGCGTTGATATGTACAACAGTACCACCAGCAAAGTCTAAAGCACCTGCTTTGAATAACCAGCCGTCTGCAGCCCAAACCCAGTGAGTAATTGGAGCGTAAACAAGGATGACCCAGATTGCGATGAATGCCATGAACGCAGAATACTTCATGCGATCAGCAATAGAACCACTGATAATTGCCACAGTGATGATCGCAAAGGTCATTTGGAAAATTACAAATAAGCTTTCAGGAATCGTCCCGCTCAGCGCATCAAAAGCAACGCCATTTAACATCGCCTTCGCCAAGTCACCAACATAGGCACCTGAACCAGAGAATGCGAGAGAATAACCAACAATCACCCAAATCAAGCTCACAAGAATTGCAGCTGAAAGGCTGAACATCATGGTACTGAGTACGTTTTTCTTACGAACCATACCACCATAAAACAGCGCTAAACCTGGAATAGTCATTAACAGAACAAGTGCTGTTGAAACAAGGATCCAAGCGGTATCACCTGTATCTGCTGTTGGTGTCTCTTCAGGTGCTGGAGCAGCCTCTGCAGGAGCGGTAGTTTCAGCAACAACAGTCGTTACTGTTTCAGCGACGGTATCAGATGCTGCTACAGTTTGTTCTGTTGCTGGTGTTGAAGCAGCTTCTTCTGCCCAAACAACAGCCGAACCACCTAAGAGTGCGCCAGATAGACTGAGCGCCATAAGCATTTTTTTCATTCGTGTCCCCCAACCTTATTTTGTGAGCTATTTCTCTTATTTCTAACTCAGCAAACTTTATGCCAATTTAGACAGCATCTGGCCCTGTTTCACCAGTACGAATACGGATGACTTGTTCTAAATTCGTAACAAAGATTTTTCCGTCACCAATTTTTCCAGTGCTTGCGACACGAGTGATTGATTCGATTACGGCATCAACCATTTCATCGCTAATCGCAATTTCAATCTTCACTTTTGGTAAAAAATCAACCACATACTCTGCACCACGGTACAATTCTGTGTGACCTTTTTGACGCCCGAAACCTTTGACTTCAGTTACGGTAATCCCTTGAACACCAATATCAGAGAGCGCTTCACGCACGTCGTCTAATTTGAATGGTTTTACAATTGCAGTTACAAGCTTCATGTTTGTTTTCCTTCGGCTTATTTTCACCAGTAAGGTTTTATGTTCAATTTTCGTGCCAATATTTAAAGGTTGGGGATTTTTAAATATCAGGCACAAGCTTTCTTTATAACCTATTTAGCCTTGAAGATGTAGATATTCAATCGAAAATAAGTTTCATTTGCCAACGTTTAGCTAAAACAAGTCTCCAGTCATCCAACGTTCAACAACAAGTCTAGAGGATTCAGACAAGCAGTGTTACACTGAGCAGCAAATATACATAACTCATTGAGCTCATTATGATTGAAACTCTTTTACAAGCGATTTTGCAGCAAATTGATCAACCTAAAAAAGATTTAGAAAAGAACCTCCGCGCATTATTAAATGAAAGCATCGAGAAACTCGATCTTGTTTCCAAACAAGAACTAGATCGTCAAAGAACTGCCCTCAATTTAGCCAACCTACGTCTTACTGAGTTACAACAACAGATGAAAACTCTTGAAGAAATGGTGCAGAACAAAAAATAAGCACCTTTTCAGTGCAACTTGCACATTTAAATGATTAAAAATAAAGAACCACAATGGAACAATAATAAAATGTCTTTTGCAAAAATTTATACAAGGGGATTATTGGGGCTACATGCCCCTCAAATCGAGGTCGAAGTTCATATTAGTTCTGGCCTACCCTCTTTAACTATCGTGGGTTTACCTGAGGCAGCAGTTCGAGAAAGTAAAGATCGCGTTCGATCTGCAATAATTAATAGTGGTTTTCTTTTCCCAACCAAACGCTTAACCATCAATTTAGCACCTGCAGACTTGCCCAAAGATGGGTCACGACTTGACCTGCCAATTGCATTGGGGATTTTAATCGCTTCAGGTCAGCTTCCTGAAAATTGTACGGAAGGATTTGAATTTATTGGTGAACTTGCTTTGGATGGTCATTTACGTCCAACTTCAGGGGCATTAACTATTGCTATGGCTTGTCAGCAAGCTAAGCATCATTTAGTTCTTCCTGAATCAAATGTGGACGAGGCAAATCAACTAGAAGACTTTCAAGTTTATCCTGCCAAACATTTACAAGATGTATGTGCACATTTTTCGGGCAGTAGCCAAATAAAAGCCGCACCACAACGATCTATTTCATCATTATCACAATATCAATACGATCTTGCTGATGTTAAAGGTCAACTTCGTCCTCGCCGAGCATTAGAAATTGCGGCTGCAGGAGGTCATTCATTACTCTTTAAGGGACCACCTGGCACTGGAAAAACATTACTTGCATCTCGACTGCCTTCAATTTTACCCCCTTTGAATGCTCAAGAAAATTTAGAGGTTGCTAGTATCTATTCCGTAGCAAATGCTCAACATCATTTCGGTCAGCGCCCTTTTCGTGCACCTCACCATACAGCATCTGCGATCGCTTTGGTTGGTGGAGGCTGTCATTTCCAAAGAACTATGCGACATTACAAACAACTATGCGACAAATAATCTGATAAGTAAGAAGAAAATAGATCCTAACTAAATAAGGTAGTTAGGACTTACGCATTGACGGATTCAAAAAAGTATTAAAATAGTTTATAAAGTATCTGTGATCAGACGAACTAAACATGCTTCTACAGCAACTTGTACATTACCCATTTATAT